>NZ_JBELKF010000203.1:0-3291 GCF_042089775.1 Palleronia sp. | reverse complement strand
CGGGCCGCTCGTCGTCCAGCCGGGAAGACTTCTTACCGGCCCGCTTCTTCATCCGATAGCCAAGCCACGACTTTACGACTGCAAGGCCAGACACCTCAAATTCCCAGACTTCGGGCGCAACCGGGCCGAAGCGGCCATCACCCACCGCAATCTCACGTTCCGCTGGGTTGTAAGAATATTCCTCAGGGTAGTGCTCCGGGTCGGACGACACGCCCTTTATTGTCGTCGCCTTGCCCTGCGGAACCTCATTACCGTGCCCTTCGCCTTGGAAACGTTCGGCATAGGTATGCAACCAGATCAGCTTGCGTCCGAGCTTCGCCGCCTCAGCAAAGGTCGCGCCATCCTTCGTCAAGGGAACGCGCGGGCCAGGTGTTTCAAGCTCATTCCAGAAGCGTCGGCTGTAAGACTGGCCGCCAAGTAGCGCATAAACGTAGGCGGCCAAATCCTCAGGCGAAGGCGTGGTGCCGTATTCCTTCCCGAGTGCGTCCAGTAGGCCGGCGGTCACGTTCGGTTCGGCCCCGGCGGCATCTCGATAGAGGGGGATCACGTCTTTGCCGCCGAAAGAGCCCCGAAAGAAATGTTGGTCCGGGATGTCAGGGGACACCGAACAAATTTGCCCATTGCCGCAAACAAGAGAGTCTGGGCAAATGAGGAAGGTCTGATTCTCGCTCGCGATACGTCCCAAAGTTGGGCGGATGTAGTCACCAACACGCACATCATAAAACGAATATTGCCGGTCAAAAGACCGATACCCATACCGGACAGACTTTGGGGGAGGGCTGTCGGCTTTCAGCTCACAGATCGGCGGCTCGGAATACCCTGGTAAGTCGGCACCGCGCGCAACGTGGGTAATCTTCCTGTCTCGCGTTTCCTTAAACAGCGATTTCCTATCTTGTCCCTTAGCTCCGCTAAGCAAATTCCACCGCGCTGAAAGTACCTCTTCAGTCTCGCCAATCGGCCAGCTGCGATAATAGACCGCCCCGGCAGTATGATAGGGGAATAAATCAACAACTTTCGGCCAGTCGAAGTAGGCACCCGTGCCAATGGGCATCATAGGGGCTTGCCATTCTTCGGAACAATCCTTCCAATCGAAGGCCGAAAGATCCACCCGTCCCGCAATTTCCCTTAGCTTCAAGTTGCGGGAGGCTGCATCAATCTTCGTATAGCGGACTTTGGCAGGTGTAGCAGGGTCGGGCTTATCGCCACGCACGCCTATCGCAATCGCAACAGGTATCTGAATGGAAAAAACATTTGGCGTCTTTCTCGCGCCAAGATTGTCCCCGCCCAAATCGATTATCCACAACTCGTCGAAGTTGCGGCGCATAGCTTCCCTCATGCCAACAAAGCCGGGTCCGACAAGATAGCTAGAAGCTGTGATGAAGCTGATAATACCCCCGCGCGTCTGCTTTTCAAACATCCGCCAGAGTGCCCAGCGCCAGAAGTAGACATAATCATTAAAGATTACCTGCAAACTTACGCCTTTCTTGGCGTCCCGGGCGGGCTTTAGGAAGTTCTCAAAGATTGGCGGCTCGCCCTGTTTCTGTTGCTTCGCTCCCCCAGCGATCTGGTCACCGAACCGAACCCACCCGCCTTTGTTTGCTTTCGTGCCATCTTGGTTACGCCTCTGTCGGTCATAGGGCGGGTTGCCAAGGCATACGAGTATGTCACCATTCTGCTTCACTCGCCGCGCAGCCTCGTGTTCCAGCGTGAGAGCCTTGTGCGTCAGATCAAGACCGCCCGGCGGGGCTTTATTGGGACTCGACAGCGTGTCGGCTAGGTAGATGTTCAGCCGCTTGCCGAGTTTCTCCTCCGGCTCGCCTGCCGCTTCCTTGGCGTCGTTCATCGCGCCTTCCAGCGCCTGTGTCAGCCGCAGGTGAGCAACGGCATAGGGGCCGACAAGCACCTCGAACCCGTGCATGTTCCCGGCCATCTGTCGCGCTCGAGCTGCGACCGCGCCAGGGCCAGAGCGCTTGCGCACCTTTTCCAACCCATGTTTCACAGCCGCGACGGGATAGGTCCCGGTGCCTACAGCGGGATCAAGAAACACGACGCCATCATCGGCAAAGCCAAGCTTTTTATCGAACCTCTTTTCCAGAAGCTCCGAAGCGAGGCGAACCTGCAATTCAACGACCTCGCGTGGGGTATAGTAGACACCGTAATCCTTGCGCAGCTTCGGGTCGTAAGCGGCAAGGAAGTCTTCATAGAAATACAACCAGAGGTCAGGCTTTGATTTCAGGAAGTTTTTTGGATCTAACGCTTCTAGCGATCGGCGCAGCAACTCGAAGCCTACCACCAGTTCATTGCGCGCGGCCTCCTGCCCAAGCAGTTTAAGCGTCTGAGCCAGCAGACCATTGTTCGCGTCCAGTGTTTTCGCCGCCTGTGACGGGTCCAGCTCCGTCGCGCCAGACAGCCGAGCCAGCAGCATCGCGTAAGTCACGGTCTGGGCATAGGCATCAGCGAACTTGGCATCGTCAGCATCAGGGAACAGAAACTGCCGCCACTCATTCGAGAGCAGCCGTACCGCCGATCCCTTCTGAGACAGTGCATTTTCCACCTCGCCGCGCAGGAAACGGGTCAGGGGTGCGAGGTATCGGGCCAGCGGTGTTGGCTGATGTGGCACAACAGGCTTCCAGCGCAGGAACGGCTCTAGCAGTCGGGCGAGGTCGACCAAGTCGGTTCCGCCGATGGCGGCTTTGCCCTTCACGGTCGGATCGTCGGTCAGCTTTACGATAGGGCAGCCTTCCGCTCGCTCACCTGAATGGTAGAGCGCCCATTCTCGTCCGTCCGTATAGATTAGGTTCGGCAGACCTTTCAGCTTGGCCCACTGCTTCTTGTTGTGGGGACCTTTCAGCTTCGGTGCGTCGGCTCCGAAGCCGGGGGCCTTCAACTCGACGTATCCACAAATCAGACCGTCGACATATATCGCTATGTCAGGTCTGACCTTATGTTCAGGGAGGTGCGTCTCGGTCCTGGTTTGAACATTCAGCCCGAGCTTTGCGCCAGCGGCCTTGAATAGCTCCGCCACATCAGGCTTCAACTGGTCCTCTGCCGAGGCCGATCCAGGCAGAGCGAACTTTGCTCTCAGGTTGTCCGCGAAATTTTCAAGATCGACTGCGTCCACTGCCCGCCTCCTACAACTTGTTCTTGTTTCTTGAGAAATAGCGGATGGTTGTGCCCAAGGATACAACGAAAGCGAGTGGCGTCGGGAGGCCGCGATTGAATGGTCGGTTTGAAAGTTGAGGTGCTGCATTCAAAACGACCAAGATAGGTGTGCGAAGCGGACGTTGTTCA
>NZ_JBELKF010000202.1:0-3319 GCF_042089775.1 Palleronia sp. | reverse complement strand
GGTATTCGAGCCTTCTGTTGACCTGGGAAAGAGCCTCCGACAACGGGATGCCGGCGACCGTTTGTGGGAGTAAATCGAGTTCAGGTTCGAGGTGCTCGAACGTGAACCGACGCCGCAGGGCCGTGTCGAGTAGCGCGATTGAGCGATCGGCCGTATTCATGGTTCCGATGATGTGGAGGTTTCCCGGTAGCGAAAAGCTCTCCCCGGAATAGGGGAGCACGATCTCGAGCGCGTTTTCTGCTCCTTCCCTTTTGTCCTCTTCGAGCAAGGTAATCATCTCGCCGAGGACTTTGGATACATTCGCACGGTTGATTTCGTCGATAACGAGAACATAGGGCGGCGCTGGCGCATCGGGTTCCTGCGGTTGCAAGTAGGGCATGAGGCCGCCCCAGCGGATCTTTTTCGGGTCCATGAGGTAAAGCGATGCCTGCGAGAAGCGGCTTTCGTAGATGTCTGAAACTTCGAATCCTCTGTCGTCTTTCGCGATCCAGATCCATTCGACACGTCTGCTATGGTAGTAGTGATCCTGTTCCCGTTTAGTAAATTCATAGGGCCCCGTGACGATGCCGATCGCTTGGACCAACGTGTTGCCGTTGCTGGCAACGATTAGATCGCCTTTCTTCATCCGGACTCGCAGCTGCCACATCTGAACGATGTTGGCATCGCGACCCGTGATTGTTGGATCGCCTTGGAACGCGCGCCAACGCTCCTTGACAGCATCGAAGTTAGTGATCGATGCGTCAGACCAGTCTAATTCGCCACCCCAGCCAAGAAGCACGTAGCCGTTCTCGAAGCACTCCTCACGGATGTAGGAGGCTGACGGGTCCGTTGAGCGCCCCAGGGACATCTGAAAAATATTACGTCCATTTGGGTCGAAAGTGTTTTCGCTGACTCTTGGCGCATTTTGCGCACGGTGCGCGATCCGTTTCAACACGCCGTCCCGGACTTTCAGGTTGAAACCCGGGCGGTCGGTTCCGGCGTCTTCCTCCTCAATCCCGTTGTGGGGTCGGAGTCCTTCGATAAACTCTTCGTAACCATAGCTCTGATGAAACGTCACGAATTCGATCCGATTGGCCTCGACCAGTTCGCGGTAACGCGTCATAACGTCCTGCCGGTCGTCCGCCGTCATACCGTCGCAGATTGCAACGGCTCGGGCCGCGGTCGCGAAGGTTTTGCCGGTGCCGGGCGGGCCGTAGAGGATGGTGTTGAGGGCTACTGCAGCTCTCCCCACATTCGTCGTGTTCGCGTCTCGAGGCATATCGATGTCCTTGTAACTATACACGACCCAGAGCGCAGACTGGATGTCGATCATATCTCTTGGCCCGAGGCCCTTTTCAGCGAATGCGTCACGCACCGCCTTCATGAAAGCCAGCTCTGCGCGATATACCTCGGCGATGTCATCAGTGTCGGGAAAGCGCGTCCCCGTGGCTTCGAGCCACAAACTCGCCCGAACCTTCGCGCGAATGTAGCTGCCGGTGTCAGGCGACAGGTGAAGTAACAGCATTTCACCAATCTGGCGTCCGCCATCTCGATCGGTCTGATCCCCCAACTCGAGCCATCGCTCAACGAATGTCGCGAGCGCATCCGCGTGGCGTTCGGCCGGACCACAGGCGGCATGCGCCATATCGACTAGGGCCCGTTTTGCGGAGGCGTGATCAATGTCCCGCGCTTCCTTCAATGGATCCGTGACGCGCCAATTCAGGAGATCGCCGCTTCTTCTCGGCCCTAAGGCCTTTATCAACGCCGAAGCCTTATGCGCGTCGTTCTCGAGGTTCATTGCCGCTGCCATCGTGCGTGCATCTTCGAGCTTGTATGCGCGTTCTGCTTTATCGAAGTTGGGATCGTTAGCATCGAACCGCGTGAATGTCGGAAAGGTCCGTTTTATTTTTGCAACCCATCGGTCGAGGGCCTTGGGGTCAAGACGCAGTCCGTCGTCATCCATGTCCAATACCTTCAAAAAAGATTTTGTCATTTCCGGTTCGGACGCGATTATTGAAACGACATTCTGGTCTGAAAAGGACCAGGGACGGCTCAAGGCCGAATGTCGACCGCCGTCCTTCTTGCCCAGAACGAAAGGGACCTCGTTCGGTTCGAGCCCGCTGTATTCGAGAGCGCGTTTGTGTTTCGCCAGTGAGTAGAACCGGTTAGACGGCTTTTGAAGGTTCCAGCCAAGCCTTTCGCCTGCAGCGTTTCGTAGCACGGCGACTTTCTTTGTAGCATGTCCAACTTCGAGTCGGGCATGTCGAAGAATTTCGAACACTTCCCTGCGAAAAGGCGCGCCGGCGCCATCTTCTACGTCGTTCTCCGCGATCCGACGAACAAGTTCTTCCCAACTCATGCGGTTCTCGCCTCACTTGGGCCGCCCATCATAAAGCCAGGAAAGCCCCGACAGCCGAAGTTGTAGTTTGGGTGGGCTGCAATCAGGTCAGCGAGCTCGATGTCACCGATTGTCGTTTTGCGGCTGTTTTGTATCGGGTCACCCCGCTTGCAGAATGTCAGTCCATCAGGCCATTCAATAATGACTTTAGAGGTCTTTTTCCATTTTTGTCCGTCAGACATGGGAGGCAGACGATTATATGGGGAGATGGGCCCACCGTAGTGTGCAGAAGGTTCTGCACATTCAATATTTATCAAGATCATGCCCGCCTCTTAGAAGTTCTCTGTCTGCAGTGCTCTGCTCAGGGTTCTTTCATTATCACCCAGCGGGGATTTTCACCCCACGTAGCTGTCCTCCTTGGGGTTGAACCAGTAAAGGCAGCGGATACGGATACGCTTTCCTTCTGACTAACCGTTGCTCATGCGCGCTCTTCATAAGAAGTATACCGTCGCTGACCGCATGCCGGTTGTCTTTGGCTTCGATGACGGCGATCGGGGTGTTTGGCTTCAGATACAGGACGTAGTCTGCTCGCTTGCACTTCCCGCGTGCAACAAGTTTGCCGCGGACGGTGATACCTCCATCCGTCAGCGTCTTCTCTCCTGATATCTGGGTATGGAGATTCCAGCCGGCACCTTGGAGAGCCGGCGTGATGAACTTGCTGCAAATATCTCGCTCAGAAAGAAGGCGCTTATCCACGTAACATACTCGTTTTGGAACATGCCGAGAGTGGCCGTCGAACCACGGCAACACAAGCACTAGGCGAGTAATCCTCCGATTTTCTGCTCCGTGGTGCCGTCCTCGGTGGCGCTGTTGCACATCTCGGTGAAGGGAATTCACTGAGCGGGCCCTGACGGTTAGCTCGGGTGCATGCCGAAGCCTTCCCCGACCCGCTACCGCACGGCGAACTGGACCGACTACAACGCGGCGCTGCGTAAGCGCGGT
>NZ_JBELKF010000201.1:0-3319 GCF_042089775.1 Palleronia sp. | reverse complement strand
GAGCACCTCACCCTTGGAGGCGAACTGGAAATCCCGCTTCGCCTTCGTGGGCCGGTTGTCGTCGATCGTCCTCTTCGCCCCGACCGCGTCAAGCGTGAATGTCCGCTGCGCCGAGACGCCCCCCTTCTCCGCGTAGACGTAGAGGGTGGTCCGCTGGCGCCCGTCAATCTCGATCGGGGTCCCGTCATAGACGGTCCCCTCCTTGGGGTTAATGCCGGTGGTGTTCCAGCGCAACTCCGCCTCGGGGCGTGCGGCGATGGTCACCTGCCACATGCCGGCGTTGTCGAGCCGATCATGGGTGATCGTGATCGACCCGGCCCAACGGTAGGGCTCGCTCACCTCCCCCGTGTCCGGGTTCCGGGCCTGGAACCATCGCTCCACCTCGGTGGTCCGGTAGGTCCCGTCCGTGATCACCTCCCCCTTGTCAAGCGCCCCGCACGTGGCAGCGACCAGCACCTCCGGTGCGCGGCCGCAGTTCGAGACGCCGAGCTCCAGCTCACTCTCCCCGGTCGTCTCGTCCCCGCCGATCCGGGTGACCCGGATAAGGGGCTGCGGCGGGGGCGGGCTCTTGTCGACGTAGCCGTTTTCCTCGACCCAGCGGCCGTCCGCGAGCGCGGATGCCTTGATCTCCTCTAGTCCCTTCGGGGGAAGCCAGATCCAGCGCGCATTGGACGCGGCTCGCTCCAGAACGTCGGACCAGCGGGTCCGGGATTGGTTTTCCGGGAAGAGCTGGTCCTCGCAGCGCTGGATCAGCCCGTCCATCTTTTCGGGGTCCAGCTCCACAAGCTTGCGGGCACCTCCGCCCGAAAGGGCCGCCTCGACTGCCTTCTCGCCTTGGATGACGCCCCTCTCCTGGAAATGGCCGAGATCGATCCGGACGCTCTTCAGCTCCTTCGTCTGCGGGTACCAGACCGCGTTAAACAAGCTCTTCACGGTGGAGTTGAACCCGATCTCGGTCGTCTCCTGCTCGGATTCGATCTCCTTCTGGTGTCGGGGCGTGTCGGCCACGATCGTTTTCACGGCGGCGATCGCAAGCAGGCGGCGGACGCTGTCTTCCGCGCTGGCCATCTTAGACCCGTCGCCGGCGACCACGCAGAATGCGTTCTTGTAGACAACGTCGTTGAAGAACCGGGCCGCCGCGGCGGGAGGGGACTTCGTGTCCGGGGAGAGAACCAGGCAGGTTCGTTTGGACGGGGTCAAGTTCACTTCATCGACCCGGGGCAGAACCACCAGCTCGGAATAGGCGACCTTAGTGACAGGACGGAAGATATCCGTCAGGCGGCGGCGCATTTCCTCGTCGACCCGGTCCTGCGGGATCTTGCCAACCTTGTCCTCGATCTGCTTGCGGACGTTGGCGATATCGGAGAAGTACCACCGGTCGCCGTCCCGGTTATGTAGGTACCAGCACCGGTCCCGCAGCGCGTCGAACGCCTCGAGGAACCGGGTCGGCTCCTTGCCGGGGGCGACTAAGTACTCGATCACCGTGTCCCGCGGCAGGCCGCGGATCCCATCTGTGTTGTCCGATAGGGAGGTGATGAACAGGAGCGAGGCGACCTGGGAGGCCGCCCGGTCGTTCCGGTCCCCATCGATCTCCTGGGCGTGAGAGGACCCGTCCGTGTCGTAGACGTCGCTGGCGAGCGCGGATTCCAGAGACCGCTCGATCTCCCGGACCTGGTCCCGGGTCTCCTGGTCGGAGAAGTCGAGGTACTGGGCGCCAACGAGGAACACCTCCTCCTCGGCATTCGACCAGACCCCCCGTATCAGGTTCGCGGTGAACTGGATCAGGCCCCGGGTCTGGCGGAACTTCTCGTTCTCCTTGAAGAGGGAGAGGATGTCCTTGTAGCTGGGGTGGAACGGGTAGGAGCCGACGATCTCGTCCGCCATCTGCTCGGCGGACTTCGCCAGCGCCTTCCCCTTGACCCCCTCCTGGTAGGTGGCGAGGTAGGCCTGCGCCACCCGGTCCACCTCCGGTCCGTCCGGCTCGGGGAGCTTCGTGAAGAGGCGTTTCCTGAGGATGTCGTAGATCTCGCCAGTGCTGAGGTCGACCGGGGTGATGGACTGGGCGCCGCGGCTGATCTCGTTCTTCAGATCCGACAGCATCCCGCCCAGAACCCGGCGCGCCTCATCATAGGAGGCGTCCAGCGAGGCCACCACAACCACGCAGCGCTTACATTTCATCGCGGCGGAGAACAGGTTGGCGAGAGAGTATTTCAGAAGGTCCAGCAAAGTCCCCTGGCCGACCGTCTGGGTATGCGCGACGGCGAGATAGGGGGGAAGTTCGTCGAGCATGATCAGGGTGGGCTCGTCCCCGATCAGGCGCATCCAATCACCTTCGCTCATCGTTTTAGGACCGTTGATCCAATGATCACGGAACTCTTCAGCCTTTCCAAGCTGTTCGGCGATATCCCCCCAGATAAAGTTTTGGACGTCGCGGCCATTCACGGTCGCAATCCGAGCCGGCTCATCGCCCACCCCCGTAGTGATGCTGGCTGGAAGGAGATCTTTGAGCTCCGGAAACCGAGCCAGCAGCCCGAGGGCGATCATGTTGTGGGTCTTACCGCCGCCCATTGCCTGACGGAGCTCGAACACTGCCTGTCTACTGTTGCCGGATAGTCGCTTTACGGCGCCGCTGAGGAACTCAGACATGCCTGAGGTAACGTGGTTCCGGTCGTAGAACGCACGAGCGACGGACAAGCTAGCGTCCTTGACAGAGGAGAGGTGCTCTACCTGCTCGGAGCGGCTCATCGAGGAGGCGTCAGGACTAATTTCACAGAGCGCCGTAACTAGTGGTATGTTGTATGTCGAACTCATCCTATCCTCTTGCATCCGACAACCGGCCATGCTCCACGCTCTGGTTGAAACCTGTCAGTTGATCTCAAAGTAATTCATATCATTATTCCTGTACGCTGGCATCCTTACGCAACCACGACATGCAGGAAAACCCGGCCGCGCGCATGTCGAGGACGAGTTCGGGACGACGTGCAAAAAAACAACGCGTCATCATTTTGCCGTCAAGACAAGGTATTTCTCTTCACCCTGACGAATATAAGTCTATAACTTGGCATTGCCTCAGACGGGCCTTTCATAACCTTATCGATTGTATCAAGCTGATTGAGCACGACGACGCCGTGTTTGAACGCGAGACCGCTGCGCGATCGCACCTGGATCTCGTAGCCCTCGGGGATGTCGAACCTCAGCCCGGTCGCGACTTTCGTGCGCTTGCCCGGCGCCAGCACGAGAAGCTCGTCACCCGCCGCGTTCGGCTCGATGACCGCGTGGGCGTCGGCGCCCGACGAGCCGGGCGTCTGGAAGCGGGGGA
>NZ_JBELKF010000200.1:0-3325 GCF_042089775.1 Palleronia sp. | reverse complement strand
TTCATCGACATCACTTCGATCCGCCTCTGGCTCCGCCATTTGTCAACATGACCTAAACAAGGCGCCGGAAAGACACAAGGCGAGAACAGCGATGAGGAAGCCGATAAAGCGCTCGCGAATCTTGCCGCGGAGGTTGCAGAAAGCCGGAGATATATTTGTGCTCAAGATATTTCTGTCCCGCCCCAGACAACCTCCCAAGTTTGCTCGTCTCTCTACGGATACGAGCGCGTACCGCGCATCTCTGCATAGTACATTGACCTCGGCTAACAGATCATCGCTTTAGCGGGTGGATATAAAAAAAGGTTGAAACAAAATTTTCAGCCGACCGCGATCCGAATTCCATGGGTGTGCATGCCGGCCAATACACACGCTACTATATCGCAGTGGGTAGGATATCGCAGTGATCAGTGAGCACGCCCAATCGCCGGGATCGGCATCTTATGGTTGAGATCGACAATTCCGCGCCTCAGTCGGCGGGCCCGGCTCTCTTACGCACCCAGAACTGCACAGCGGTGAAAGAGCGACGCCCGACGCTGGAAAAATCGGGCCGGCTCCTCCAACACGACGACGTTTTTTTGTGGCGCAGTCCACCTAGGGCTGGACGATTGGTGTCAACCGCCTTCAACATTGGCTGCTGTAGAAGTGGGATAAGCGGCCACCAAGCATCAGTCAGGTCCCTGATTGTCAGTCGGCTGACTCACGCTGAAGCCAGTTTTGATCGCGAATGCGCTCGTATTCTTATATGTGAAATTTAAAACTCGCGTTGTTTCGTTGTGCGATACGTCAGTGATGGAGATCGTGGGCGCCGCGCCAGCCGAAAGAAGCGTGTGGATTGCTCCGTCTTTGACGCCAGTGTCAGAATTAGGGAGGACAGGGATAAGAAATGTTCCCGCTGAACGATCTGCCATTGAAGCACGTGCATTCCATGACCCCATCAGAGTAATCATCTTGTCGCCCGCCCCAAGATCAGTCTCCGGCATCCACATCTTGGCTGTCATCGATGCACCCGCCGCTAGTGTGAGTTCTTCACTCTTGTAAAGCATAGCCTCATTGTTATACCTAGCAATACTTCCATGGTTTCCCCATGACTTTTGAGCCTGCATCGCCCGGCGCTGTCCAGCGTTGGCGGTTATCACGATGTCATGAGTGTGGAAGTTTTCGAACCTGTTATCGGTTGACCGAAGGGAATCGTCTGCGCTATCCCCAAAGTGCACGAAATAGTGGCCTGTCCGATCAATATCCTCCGCGTTGTTCTGAATCTGAATCGCGCCGCCCTTGATGTAGTTCCCTCGCGAGTTAATGAACTGGAAGTACCGGACATCGTGATCTGCTGGATTGACACGGAACTCTCCAGCCTTCGTAAAGAACACCCCGTCGAGTGTAGCACCTTTTGTTTGATGCAAAACTATCCCGCGATACTTTGGCGTGTCGATGTGGATGGTCGAGACATTCACCGGAACCTGATTGAACAAATACAAGCAGGTGTCCTTTGCGCGAACAACGTGAATATCGCAACCTTGAAGGCCTTTTTCTGTGTACACGCCGTAGCGCTCGTTGTCCGTGGCTGAGATATTCAGCACGGTTGTGTCAAAGCCTATGACATAGAAGCCATCATAGTTGCCTTGGGCGTGACACCCCCAAATCTTCGACTCGAGCGATCCAATTGAGAAACCACGACGGCCTCCGGTCGCACGACAAGCCGTGAGGTACTGATGAAAATAGAAGTCCGATGTCTCGAAGCAGTCGACAACGGGCCCTGCATGTGTTGCCGGATCGTAGGTTTTCGGATCAAAAACCCCGTTCGCCACGTTTACGATGAGCTTCTCAACGGTCGTACGAGTAGCTGCCATTCTTACAACCGCCGTTCCCGCGAATCCTGGTAGGGCTTCGACATAGGCCATGCCAATGCCAAGCGTGAAGAGGTTCTGTCCTTGCCCCAGATTTACAGGGGAGCTCACACCATAACGCCCTTGACCGAGTAAGCAGTTTCCACAAATGGTAAGACAAGAATTTATCGCATCCGCATTGTTTGTTCCAGCCCCGGTGACGATTCCCGTCGTCTGATCTGTGGTGCTGGTGTAGTCGGCCCTTCCACCAAACCACTCGCTAGCGGCTGGGCCATGCCATTGACGAACCCATGCACCGGCCGCCGTGGATTCAGGTGCAACATAGATGCCTTCATGCTTGTCTTGTTGATGATGGTAGACGGAGATACTCGCATCCCAACGAAAATGACCTGAGCGGCCGCCTTCACTCAGGTAGACTAACCCAATCCGTCTGTTGAGCAATTTCAGAGAGGCACGATCTCTGACTACTTGCACCCGCTTAGAAAGGTGCAGAGCTCTCAGTCGCATTCCATCCGAAGTGGTCTCGTCCCATTCGAGCGCGTCGTCTTCCACACGCTCATAACGGTTCCCGTCATCTGAAACCTCGATGACATCTCCGACCGAAACTTTGGCCACCGTCAGTCCAAGTAGTGCAGCAGCAGTTTTTACCTTCAGGTCCGGCTCGCCATCCGACATGCGCAGATCATTATCGACGCGGGAGATGATCTTGTTTTTTTGCGTCTGCGGGGACTCCGTGTCCGCAAGTACGCCATTGATTGAGGCCGGCAGCTTGGTGTTGATATCTTCTTGAATGCTTTTCGTCTCGGTCAACACCGCCTGCGCATCGGACTGTGCCAATATGGCCGCGTTGTAGTCGTCCTGAGACAGCAGGGACACGATTGAGCCGACCACTTTCGTGTTAGCTCCGACTACCAGGAGGTCCGTCAGGTCACCACCATTCTCCGGCACCGTGATGGCACCCAAAGACTGAGCAAGCTGCTTACCTGAGCGGGTATATTGGAGCGTTACCGCATAATGCGTTGGGGCGGTGCCGCGCGCGTTCGGCCACAACTCGACCTCAAACCGATCGAACTGCGCCGTTACCTCGATCGGCTCGGTGACGATGATTCCGCGCTCGGCGTGATCAAGGCCCTTCACGTCAGTTCCGCTGCCGGCAAGCTGAAAGATAACGCGAGCGTCATCGAGGTGCTTTCCGTCGGCAAAAGAGAACGTGCCCGTGACGGTTGCGGTGGGAAGCGGCATGCGCGAATTCCTGCTTTGTGGGGCTGGGGTTTTGCGCGCTAGTTATGGCTGGAAAACGTACTTAGATCATAAACGAACCGTTCGCAGGTCATGTCGCTTACGATGATGGCGGTGATCGGGCCTTGTCGGCTAGCTCTGACTTCGGACGATTCACATCGCGAATCCCTACGGTTAGGTCATCTTGACAAATGGCGGAGCCAGAGGCGGATCGAAGTGATGTCGATGAATCCCGGGAA
>NZ_JBELKF010000065.1:0-20175 GCF_042089775.1 Palleronia sp. | reverse complement strand
TGTCTGCATGATGGCGGCCAGATGTCCGGGACTAGGCGGTTTTACGCCGGCTCCAGGATGCCGCGACTTGCGCGCAGATCACGATCTGGCAATTTCCTCGTGAAGCCCCGGCCCGAACACGGGGTGCCACGAAGGGACAGAACGGCGTGAAACGCATCCTGACGCGGGCAGCCCTGTGCGGCGTCCTCCTCGCCTCGTTGACCGCCTGTGGCGCACGCGCGCCCGAAGGGGGCGACGTTACCCGCCGCGCTGGCCTCGACACCGGCATGCTGTCACGGGCGATCCGGGTCGCGACGAAGATGGACGCCCAGGGACAGCGCGTCTGGTGCGTCCCCTTCGCCCGCAACGCCACCGGCATCGAGATCAAGGGCGACGCCGGCACCTGGTGGACGCAGGCCAAGGCGCCCTACGTCAAAAGCCAGACCCCCGCTACCGGCGCCATCATGGCGTTCAGCTCCTCGTCCAAGCTCAGCCGCGGTCACCTCGCGGTCGTGTCCCGCCGCATCTCGGACCGCGAAATCACGATCCATCACGCGAACTGGCACCGCAACAAGGTCTCGCTCGACATGGGCGTGATCGACGTATCCGAAGCCGGCGACTGGTCGAAGGTTCGTGTCGAAAGCCAACCTGGCGTCTATGGCGGCACCTATCCGGTCGACGGCTTCATCCTGCGCCCGCGCGGCTAGATCCTAGGCGGCGCACGCGACCTGCTGCCCCAGAGCATCCCGGCTGCCGGCCCAGATGCCGGGCAGCTGCGACAGGCGTTCATCCGGCACAGCCCCGTCGGTCTTGAATGACCGCTCCACCCCGCACAGCGCCTTGTAAAGCTGCATCAGCCCAAAGCTCGCCGCGGCCCCCGCAAGATCATGGGCCAGCCGCCCGCGCTGTTCGATCGGCTGCGCGGGGTCCGCGAGGGTCGGCAGGTCGCGCTCCATCTGACGCGACAGGGCCGCGACCAGGCCGGCCGTGCGATCCGCCCCCAGCGTCGCAAGCATGGAGCCGACCATCTCGGCCCGGCACAGCGGCTCAGGGGCCGCCGCACCGGCGGTCCGGGTCACGCGGAGCACCGTTTCGGCGAGCCGCGCCCGGTCGAGCGGCTTGGTGACGCAGGCATCCAGTCCGGCCGCGCGGAACGCCTCGACCTCTTCAGGCAGCGCGTGGGCGGTTACCCCGACGATAGGCGCACCCGCCGACGGGCCGCCACCCGACCTGATGCGCCGCGCCGATGTGGGCCCATCCATCACCGGCATCGAGATATCCATCAGGATCGCGTCAAAGGCCTCCGTCTCGGCGCGGGCGACGCCCTCCATCCCGTCGCGCGCCTCGACCACCTCGTGCCCTTCAGCCCGCAGGAAGTCGCGCGCGATGAGGCGGTTGATGTCGTTATCCTCGACCAGCAGGATTCGCAGCGACCCCGGCGCCGCGTCCGGCTGAGAGACCGCCTTCCCCACCGGCACGCGCAGCCAAAAGGTGCTGCCGACCCCCTGCTCGCTTTCCACGCCGATCGTCCCGCCCAGCCGGCCCACGATGCGCTTGGCGATGCCCAGCCCCAGGCCCGTTCCCCGGTTCCGCCGCGCATAAGAGGGATCGGCCGTCTCGAAATCGCCGAAGATCCGCTCGCGGTCCTCGGGCGCGATCCCGATGCCCGTATCCGACACCCGGATCACCAGCGCCTCCCCCTCGTCCTCCAGATCGGCCGCGATCTCCACCCGCCCCTCGGGGGTGAACTTGATGGCGTTGCCGACTAGGTTCAGCAGGACGTGCCGCAGCATCCGCGGGTCCCCGATCAGCCGATCCGTCACCTTCGGTCCGCGCGTCCACGTCAGCGCCAGCCCCGCCGAATCAGCCATCGGGCTCACGGTCTCGATCACGCACTCCATCAGCACGGACAGGTCAAAGCTGCGCGGCTCGACATCAACCTTTCCGGCATCGAACTTCGCGAGGTCGAGCAGGTCCTCGACCAGCCCCAGGATCATCTGGCCCGAGCGGCCCATCGTGTTCACCAGCTCCTGCTGCCGGTCGTCCAGCGGCGTATCGCGCAGCAGTTCAAGCGTGCCGAGGACGCCGTTCAGGGGGGTGCGCATCTCGTGGCTCATCACGGCAAGGAAGTCGGCCTTGGCGCGCTCTCCCGTCAGCGCACGGTCGCGCGCCTCGCGCAGCGCCGCCTCGGTCGCGCGGCGTTGCGAGATGTCGCGCAGAAAGGCCACCTGCGCATACCCGTTGGGCGTATTCGTCGCATCGACCGAGACCTCGATCGGGATCGTCCGCCCATCGGCCCGCGCCGTTGCCTCGAGCCACCGCTCGTCCGGCCCCGGCCGCCGCCCCTCGGTCAGGAAGGCCAGGCGGTCCCGCGCCTCGCCCTCTTCGAACAAGAGCGACAACATGTCCCTGCCCACCACCTGCTCGGCATTCAGGCCGAACAGCGCCTGCGCGACCTCGTTGACCATCCGGATCCGCCCCCGCGCATCGAGCACGAAGATCGCGTCCAGCGAAGTTTCCACGATCGTGCGCATCCGGCTCGACTGGCTCTCGATCTCGCGCGCGCGGTTCTCGGTGATGCGGAACAGCACGAGCAGCGTCGCCGCCAGCACGACGAGGCCCGCGACCCCCGCCCCCAGCATCTGCGCCGACATGTTGAGCGACTCGCGCACGCCTTCCCACAGGGCGCCGCTGCGCGCGAAGGCGGTCGACGCGCCGGCCAGCACGCTGTCGCGCACCGACGGCTCCACCGCCGCGGACAGGGCCAGAAGCGTCGGCAGCGCCGTGCGAAGCTCTGCATCCGGCGCGTCGATCATCGGCAGCGCGGTCCGGGCAAAGCCGCGCACCTCCTCGAACGGCTCCATGAATTCGGGCGTCCCGAGGTAGTGCGCGAACATCTTCGCCGTCTCCGGCGGCATGACGCGCGAATAGAAGATGTCGAACCACAGGCGCAGATCGTCGAGGTCGCCCTGCCCCGACGCCGCCGCCCGCAGCGCGCGGTCGAACTTGACGTACTCGACCTCGATCTGCGCCACGCCGAACAGGTTGGACTCGGACGGCGCGACGCCATGCTCCTGGATCTGCCGCGCGATCGACGTGCCCAGCAGCAGGCACGCGACGCTCAGAAGGATGAGGGTCGCGCCCAGGAACGGCAGCCTGTGGGCGGGCCGGCCGAACGGCCCCAGTCGTCGCAACGGCATCCTCGACCTCGTCTCCGGCGCATCGAAGCGACGCCTAGTCGATCACCTCGATCCGATCCAGCTGCCAGATGCTGCGATTGTAGAACTCTTCGGTCTGGTAGGCCTCGTCCGCGTCCCACGGGAACACGATCCAGAGCGGCCCCTTGTCGCGCAGCGGCATCTCCGCGCCGTTGCGGCGATAGGCGACCAGCGCGCCCTCCAGCGTCTTCGGGTCCAGCGGAAAGTCGATGTGGTAGTCGTTCAGCGCCCAGGCCTGGACGGTGTCGCCCGTTGCACAGACCGCCTGTAGCAGCGCGTGGAGCGGCACGCCCTCGAACTCCTGCGCGCCGTCCGTCCAGATCGTGGTCGTGCGGACCGTGTCGGTCCCGAGCGCTTCGAGAGCGTCCAGATCGAACGACGCCACGTCTTCGTCATTCGTGCAGCCGATTTCGCCGCTGATCGTCAGGATCGGGACGTCCGGCGCGGCGGGCAGCAGGTTGACGCTTGCCGCAGCGGACCAGGCAAAGACGATGAACGAAGGGGCAAGCAGTCGGAGCATTCAGGCGATTCCTCGGCAGTTCATGCGGATGCAGCCTGCACCGTCACGCCTGCGAAGTCATGCCCGATGACATCGGCAACGGGCACGCCGCAATCGACGTGCCCGGCAGGGGTCAGACCGCGATGTTCGGGATGATCTGCTTCTTGCGGCTGACAATGCCCGGCAGGACCACGGTGTCGCCGTCGCCGCAGACGGTCGAGAAGCTCTTCTCGGCGATCTGGCGCACTTCGTCGTTCTGCAGGATCATCGTCGCCTGCTGCTCGAGGATGTCGACGATGAAGAACAGCACGTGGTCCACGCCGTCCTCCGACGCGACGCGGCCGGTCGCTTCCTTCAGCCCGTCCTTGCGCTTCAGCACGGTATCGGGCGACGTCGTCTCGAGCACCGAGACGCGGAACTTCCTGCCCTCGATCTCGTGCTCCTTGGAATCCATCCGCAGCAGCTCGTCATCCGAGAACTTCGAGACGTCGGACTTGGCAGCGAACATCTCGGCCGCGTAGCCGGGGATCTGGATACCCAGCTCGGACGCGAGCCGCTCGGCCAAGTCGCGGTCGTGGTCGGTGGTGGTGGGCGAGCGGAACTCCAGCGTGTCGGACAGGATGCACGACAGCATCACGCCCTTGATCGTGTCGGGCATGCGGCCGGCGTCGTCACCCATCATGTCGAACATGATCGTCGCGGTGCAGGCCAGCGGCTGGATGTTGATCTCGATCGGGCCCTTGGTGGTCAGGCCGCCGACCAGCCGATGGTGGTCGATGATCTGGCAGATAGACGCGTCCTTGATGCTCTCGGGCAGCTCGGCGGGGTTGTTGGTGTCGACGATCACGACCTCCTGTCCGGCATCCAGACCGTCGATGATCTGCGGCTTCTGCACTTCCCAGCGATCGAGCATCCAGTTGGCCTCGGTGTTGGGCTCGCCCTGAAGTGCGGGCTCGGCCGTCCGGCCTTTCACCTCATTGAGGTACCAGGACCAGATGATCGGAGATCCGGTGGCGTCGGTGTCGGGGGACTTGTGGCCGAGGACGAGGGTGGTCATGGGGCGAACTCCTGATGGGCGGGCCTTTCTTCGCGGCGGTGTATAGGCTTACGGCTCGCGCTTGTCACCCGGCCGTGAACGGGGCACGAAGGGGCGCATGACGCTACGGGAAAGCGACCTCTACGCGCCGGTGAAACGGCTGCTCGAAGAACAGGGCTACGAGGTCAAGGGCGAGGTCGGGACGCTCGACGTCATGGCCGTGCGCGACTGCGAGCCACCCGTGGTGGTCGAGCTGAAGCTGTCCTTCACCCTGTCGCTCGTCCACCAGGGCGTAGCCCGGCAGGCGCTGAGCGACCACGTCTACCTCGCCGTGCCCAAGGGCGTGCGGCGCGACGACCGGCGCAACGTAACGCTCTGCCGCAGGCTCGGCCTCGGGCTGATCGTCGTGCGGCTCTCGGATGGCCGGGTCGAGGTTCTCTGCGATCCTGCCCCCTACCGCCCCCGCAGCTTCCCCAAGCGAACCGCCCGGCTGCTGCGCGAGTTCGCCCGCCTCGACGGCGACCCGAACGAGGGTGGCGGTACGCGGCGGGGGCTGATGACGGCCTACCGGCAGGACGCGCTGCGCCTCGTCGCGGCCTTGGGCGACGGCCCACGGACCGGTGCCGACCTCGCCCGCGAAACCGGCATCCCGCAGGCGCGCCGGATCATGGCCGACAACCACCACGGCTGGTTCACCCGCGTCTCTCGCGGGCTCTACGGCCTCAGCGCTTCGGGGCGGGAGATGGCCGAAAACGAGGGATAACAGGCGCTTTCAGTCCGACCGGAATCGCACGAAGCTCCTACAGGACTCTCAAAAGATTCCTACGCCAATCCGACGCCCCAATTTGTTTCCGAGCGGCGCGTTGCCCCCCGTTGACAGCCTCGTGCGACCCGCATATCTCCGGCTCGTTAGCACTCAGCCTCACAGAGTGCCAACACCAGACAATTTTGAACCAAGGAGCGTTCAGAGATGGCCTTCACCCCCCTTCACGACCGTGTCCTGGTCCGCCGCGTCGAGTCCGACGAGAAGACCAAGGGCGGCCTGATCATCCCCGACAGCGCCAAGGAAAAGCCCCAGGAGGGCGAAGTGGTCGCCGTTGGCGCCGGTGCCCGTGACGAGGACGGCGAGCGGATCGCGATGGACGTCAAGCAAGGCGATCGCATCCTCTTCGGCAAGTGGTCCGGCACCGAGATCACCATCGACGGCGAAGAGCTTCTGATCATGAAGGAATCGGACATCCTCGGCGTCACTGCCTGAGCCCGTCCGCTTTCCTTTCCAACTGAAACGACAGACAAGGAGCAACCAACATGGCTGCCAAGGACGTCAAGTTCGACACGAATGCCCGCGACAAGATGCTCAAGGGCGTCAACATCCTGGCCGACGCGGTCAAGGTGACCCTGGGCCCCAAGGGTCGTAACGTCGTCATCGAGAAAAGCTTCGGCGCGCCCCGCATCACCAAGGACGGTGTGTCGGTCGCCAAGGAGATCGAGCTCGAGGACAAGTTCGAGAACATGGGCGCGCAGATGGTGAAGGAAGTTGCTTCCCGCACCAATGACGAAGCCGGCGACGGCACCACCACCGCCACCGTGCTGGCCCAGGCCATCATCAAGGAAGGCGTCAAGTCCGTTGCCGCCGGCCTGAACCCGATGGACCTCAAGCGCGGCATCGACCTGGCCACCGCCAAGGTCGTCGAGCAGATCCGCGCCGCCGCCCGCGACGTGTCGGGCTACGACGAAGTTGCCCAGGTCGGCACCATCTCGGCCAACGGCGAAGCCGAGATCGGCCGCCAGATCGCCGACGCGATGGAAAAAGTCGGCAACGAGGGTGTCATCACCGTCGAAGAGAACAAGGGCCTCGAGACCGAGACCGACGTCGTCGAAGGCATGCAGTTCGACCGCGGCTTCCTCAGCCCCTACTTCGTGACCAACGCCGACAAGATGGTCGCGGATCTCGACGACTGCATCATCCTGCTGCACGAGAAGAAGCTCTCGTCGCTGCAGCCGATGGTTCCGCTGCTCGAGCAGGTGATCCAGTCGCAGAAGCCGCTTCTGATCATTGCCGAGGACGTGGAAGGCGAAGCGCTCGCCACCCTCGTGGTCAACAAGCTGCGTGGCGGCCTGAAGATCGCCGCCGTCAAGGCTCCGGGCTTCGGCGACCGCCGCAAGGCCATGCTGCAGGACATCGCGATCCTGACCGGCGGTCAGGTGATTTCGGAAGACCTCGGCATGAAGCTCGAGAATGTCACGATGGACATGCTCGGCTCGGCCAAGAAAGTGTCGATCACCAAGGACGAGACCACCATCGTCGACGGTGCCGGCGACAAGGCCGAGATCGAAGCTCGCGTCAGCCAGATCCGCACGCAGATCGAGGACACCACCTCGGACTACGACCGTGAAAAGCTGCAGGAACGTGTTGCCAAACTGGCCGGCGGCGTTGCCGTCATCCGCGTCGGCGGCATGACCGAGGTCGAGGTGAAAGAGCGCAAGGATCGCGTCGATGACGCCCTGAACGCCACCCGCGCCGCGGTGCAGGAAGGTGTCGTGGTCGGCGGCGGTGTTGCCCTGATCCAGGCTGCCAAGGTCCTCGACGGGCTGCAGGGTGCCAACAACGACCAGAACGTCGGCATCTCGATCGTGCGCAAGGCTCTCGAAGCCCCGCTGCGCCAGATCGCCCAGAACTCGGGCGTCGACGGCTCGGTCGTCGCGGGCAAGATCCGCGAGAGCGAAGACAAGGCCTTCGGCTTCAACGCGCAGACCGAAGAGTATGGCGACATGTTCAAGTTCGGCGTGATCGACCCCGCGAAGGTCGTCCGCACCGCGCTTCAGGACGCCGCGTCGATTGCCGGTCTTCTGATCACGACCGAGGCGATGATCGCCGACAAGCCGCAGAAAGAAGGCCAGGGCGGCGGTGGCATGCCCGACATGGGTGGCATGGGCGGCATGATGTAAAGCCTTACGGCCATCTGAAGTCTTGCGAGGGGCGGTCCAACGGGCCGCCCCTTTTCTTTGGCCGGTCCCGGTTCTAGTTTTGGGCACTTCCCCTTCGGACCAGTTACCATGATTCGACCATTCGCCCTTGCAACCGCTTTCGCCGCCGCGTCTGGCGCAGCCCAGGCGGGACCGTGCGACTACAAACCCTCGCAACTGGCGGTCATGGCGGCCGACAGCCTGACCGGAGAAACGGCCACCGGCGCCGCACGTCAGGCGGGGCACTATGCTCTCCTGCATCCGGGCACCACCGCATCGGCAGCCAGCACCGCCGCGGGCACCGTCGCCGGCGCGACGGCCCAGATCGGCGGCATCGGCGCGATCCTGATGGCACCCGTCACGCTGACCGTAGGCTCGGTCGCTGCTGCCGGCGGCGCGCTGTTCGAGGGTGCATGCTATTTTCAGGTGCAGCGCATCACCGACCCCGAGCACGTCCGGCAGGTGTTGGCCGACGTCGCCGCCAATGACCCCCGCGCCACGCTGGTCCCCGCGGCCGAGGGCGAGTCGCTCGAGCTGAACATCGGCGGCGAGGTGCAAAGCTACGACGTGGCGCGGCTCTACATCGCGGACGGCCGGCTGAAGCATCGCGACCGGCTGCGCAACACGGACCTCGGCCCGATCGTCCTGGTCGCGCCCGAGGCCGCCGGCTGAGCCTCGCGCTAGACAACATCGAACGATGGAGATTCGCGAGATCAGGGATGGCGAGCACCCCGCCATGCACACGGTGGTCGAAGCCGCGTTCGATCGTGCTCGCGAGGCCGAGTTGATCGACCGCCTTCACGCGGACGGAGCTGTCCTCTGCGACCTCGTCGCTGTCGAGGGCGGTCGCATAGTCGGGCAAACTACGCTGTCGCGCATGGTCCACCCCGGGCGCTGGGCCTGCCTCGCCCCCCTCTCGGTCCACCCCAACCACCAGCGCCGCGGCATCGGCGGCCGACTGGCCGAGGCGGCAGCGTGGTTCGAAGGAGCCGAGGCGGTCGTCGTTCTGGGCGATCCCGCGTTCTACAGCCGCCACGGCTTTCTGCCTGCGCCCAAAGGGCTGACCTCACCCTTCCCCGTCTCGCACACGCTTGTCGCCGGGCGGGGCGCGGTTACCGCGTTGGAATACCCCGCAGCCTTTTCATGAGGATCTTTCTGCTGACCCTCGTGGTGATGACGGCCTTTGCGGCGAATTCGGTGCTGAATCGCGCCGCGGTCGGAGGAGGGCATATCGGGTCGCTCGACTTTGCCGCGCTACGCCTCGTGTCGGGCACGGTCGTGCTGGCGGTCGTGGCAAGCCTCACCGGCGGCCGCCGCTGGCTGAGCGCGTTTCGGCCGGTGAACATCGGGGCGCTGTCGCTCTACATGCTCGCTTTCTCGTTCGCCTACCGGGTGCTTCCCGCGGGCGCCGGGGCGTTGATCCTGTTCGGCACGGTGCAGATCACGATGTTCGGCGGCGCCATCGCGGGCGGCGAATGGATCCCGTGGCAGCGCTGGCTCGGGGCAGCGCTGGCCCTCGCTGGACTCGGTTGGATGCTGCTGCCCGGCACCCAAGGGCTGCCGATTGCCGCCGCCGTGACGATGGCCGCTGCAGGCGTTGGCTGGGGCATCTATTCGCTGCGCGGGCGGGCCGGCGGACCCCCGATCGACACTACGGCGGCGAGCTTCCTGGGGGCCGTGCCGCTCGGTTTTCTGGCGTGGGCGCTGGCGCCGGACGGGGCGCTGAACGGTCACGGAGTGACGCTGGCGATCCTGTCGGGCGCGGTGACCTCGGGCCTCGGGTACGCCCTGTGGTACGCCATCCTGCCGGCGCTTGGGGCAACACGGGCTGCACTATGGCAGTTGACGGTGCCGGTGATTGCGGTGCTGGCGGGAACGGTGCTTCTGGGCGAGGCAGTCACTGCGCGGCTGGTCCTGTCCTGCGCGCTGGTGGTGGGCGGAGTCGCCTTCGGCCTCGCCGCACCGCGCCGGCAGACGTGAATGGCGTTGTGCCGGGCGAGCGCTAGAACTTGGGGCATGGTCCGGCTCCTCTTCGTCCTTTTCCTGCTCTTGCCTCTGCCCGCCCGCGCGGCCGAATGCGTCGTCCTGCTGCACGGGCTCGCCCGCTCGTCGCTGTCGATGGAGGTCATGGCCGAGGCGCTGCAAGAAGCCGGATTCGCCACCGCCAACGTGAACTACGGCTCGACCGATGCGCCCATCGCCGAACTGGTCGAGCGGGCCGTACCCCCGGCCGTCGAGGCATGCGGTGGCGCGCGTGTGCATTTCGTCACGCACAGCCTCGGCGGCATCCTTGTGCGCGCTTGGCTGCAGGACCACCGCCCCGAGAAGATGGGCCGCGTGGTCATGCTGGCCCCGCCGAACCACGGAACCGAACTGGTGGACGCGTTCGGCGATCTTGCCCCCTTCGCATGGATCAACGGCCCGGCGGGTCTGCAGCTTGGAACCGGGCCCGACAGCGTGCCGAACCAGCTCGACCTGCCCCGGTTCGAGCTGGGCGTCATCGCCGGGAACCGGACGCTCAACCCGGTCTATTCGTCGATCATCGAAGGACCCGATGACGGCAAGGTCTCGATCGAGAGCGCGCGGGTCGAGGGGATGGACGATTTCATCGTCCTTCCGGTCTCGCACACGTTCATGATGCTGCGCCCCTCGGTGATCGAGCAGGTGATCGCGTTCCTTCGGACGGGGCAGTTCACGCGCTAGCGCAGCCGGTTGACGTGCCCCATCTTGCGCCCCGGCCGCGTCTCGGATTTGCCATAGAGATGCAGCGCAGCACCTGGCTCGGCCGCGATCTGCGCCACACGGTCCATGTCGTCGCCGATCAGGTTCTCCATCTCGGTATCGGAATGGCGCTGCCCATCGCCCAGCGGCCAGCCGGCCACGGCGCGGATATGCTGCTCGAACTGGTCGATCACGCAGCCGTTCTGCGTCCAGTGCCCCGAGTTATGGACCCGCGGCGCGATCTCGTTCACGACGAGGCCGGCTTCCGTCACGAAAAGCTCGACCCCCAGCACGCCGACATAATCAAGCGCCGTCAGGATGCGCGACGCGATCAGCACCGCATCCGTGGCCATCGCATGAGGAATGCCGGCGGGTACGGCGGTGCGGCGCAAGATGCCGTCCTCGTGGACATTCTCGCCCGGGTCGAAACAGGCCACCCGGCCATCCAGGCCACGCGCGCCGATCACGCTGATCTCCTTGGTGAAGGGCACGAACCCTTCGAGGATCGCGGGCGCAGCTTGCAGGGACGCGAGAGCTGCCTCGGCCTCGTCGGACGCCGAGATCCGCGCCTGTCCCTTGCCGTCATAGCCGAAGCGCCGGGTCTTGAGAATCGCCGGCGTGCCGATGCGTTCCAGCGCGTCGGCCAGGGCAGCGGCGTCGGGAATGTCGGCGAAGGGTGCGACGGCAAGACCAAGCTCCGACAGCCAGGTCTTTTCCGTCAGCCGGTCCTGGCTGACCCGCAGCGCCTCGCGATTCGGGCGGATGGGCCGGTGCGCCTCGAGGATGTCCAGCGCGGCGGTCGGGATGTTCTCGAACTCGTAGGTGACGACATCGACGCCTTGCGCGAAGGCGGTCAGCGCGGCCTCGTCGGTGAAGTCGGCGGCAGTGTGGTGGCACGCGACCTCGGCAGCGGGCGGCGCCTCCGATGGGTCGTAGACGTGGACACGCAGCCCCAGCCGCCCGGCCGCCACGGCAAGCATCCGGCCAAGCTGTCCACCGCCCAGTATGCCGATGGTCGAGCCGGGGGAAAGAGGTTCAGTCATCGGTCGGCTCCTCGGGGATCGAGGCCGAAAGGTCGGCGCGCCAGCGGTCCAACCGTTCGGCAAGCGCGGGGTCGGACAGCGCGAGGATCTGCGCGGCCATCAGCCCGGCATTCGCGGCCCCTCCGATCGCCATGGTCGCGACGGGATAGCCGCGCGGCATCTGCACGATGGAATACAGCGAATCCACGCCCGACAGCGCCTTCGTCTGCACCGGCACGCCGATCACCGGCACGCGGGTTTTCGACGCCATCATGCCCGGCAGGTGCGCCGCGCCCCCTGCCCCGGCGACGATCGCCTTTAGGCCACGCTCGACCGCCGATTTGCCGTAGTCCCACAGGCGGTCCGGCGTCCGGTGCGCCGACACGATGCGCGTCTCGTAGACCACGCCCAGCTCGTCCAGGATGTCGGCCGCAGCCTTCATCGTCGACCAGTCGGACTGGCTGCCCATGATGATGCCGACATCCGCCATTCCGGAGCTCCCTGCCGTTTCGCGGCGGACCATAGCAGCCGCGCGGACGGGGGCAACTCAGGCGATGATGTCGGGAAGCAGGCGATCCTCGATATCGGCGATCCGATCCTTGAGCTGCAGCTTGCGCCGCTTGAGCCGCTGGAGGGTCAGCATGTCGCCGCGCCCGGCCTCTTGCAGCGCACGGACGGCCTCGTCGAGGTCGCTATGCTCGCGCTTGAGCACCTCGAGCTTCACGCGAAGCATCTCGGCGTCTTCCATGCGGTGGTGGTCAAGCGAGGCGTCATCCATGCGACGGTTTTGCACCTCCGGGACGCCTGCCGCAAGAGTTTCGAACATCTTGTGCCAAGGAAGCTTGGTCACCATATTCTTATCAAGCGGTTGCCGGAACGGGGCCGCGGGACAGAGCACAGTCGCTTTACATGAAGGACGTGTCGATGACGAAACTCGCCTTGGGGGCACACCCCTTCCTGCTCGGCTTCGACGAACTCGAGCGCCTCGTGGAACGCACCGCGAAATCCGATAGCGGGGGCGGCTATCCGCCCTACAACATCGAGCAGACTGGAGAGACTGCCTATCGCATCACGCTCGCCGTGGCAGGATTCGGCGACTCCGATCTCGGGATCACGGTCGAGGACCGACAGCTCGTGATCCGCGGGCGGATCGCGGCCTCGGAAGAAGAGCGGGTGTTCCTCCACCGCGGAATCGCGGCGCGGCAGTTTCAGCGCAGCTTCGTGCTGGCCGACGGGGTCGAGGTCGCACGTGCGCACATGGAAAACGGCCTTCTTCACATCGATCTGACGAAAGCTCTGCCCGAGAGCGTCGTCCGCACGATCAACATATCGAAAGGTGAGGACCAATCATGAACGAGTCCTACGAGAACGTCATCCGCACGCCGGAAAACATCGTCTACGTCCGGCCGGTCGCGATCAACGACCTGCCCGAGGAAATCCAGGAGCAGGCACAGGGCCTGAACGAGCTCTACGCCGTCCATAACGGCGAGGGCGAGCGCCTCGCCCTCGTCAGGGACCGCAAGCTGGCCTTTGTGGTCGCGCGCCAGAACGACATGGCGCCCGTGTCGGTCCACTGAACCGGCTCAAGCCCCGCGGGACCCGCGGGGCTTTTCCTTTTCCTCGGGTTTCGAGCCTAGGCGCGGCCGCCACGGGATGGCACACAGGGGACGAAACCCCGATGCCAACCGCGGAACGCCATGACCCAGCTTATCCAAGCCCTCTCTGACATCTCTGACGACTACGACGCGCTGTTCTGCGATCTCTGGGGATGCCTGCATGACGGCGTCGTCGCCTTCCCCGACGCAGTCGCCGCTCTCGAAGCCTACCGGGACCGCGGCGGCATGGTCGTCCTTTTGACCAATGCCCCCCGCCCCCGGGCCGAAGTGGCCGAGCAGATTGCGAAGTTCGGAATCCCCGAAAGCGCATGGGACACGATCGCCACCTCGGGGGACGCCGCGCGGGTGGCCCTGTTCACCGGCGCCGTGGGCTCGACCGTCTTCCACATCGGCGAGCCGAGGGACGAGGGGTTCTTCGAGCCCCTCGCGATCATCGATAATCCGGTGAAGATCTCGCGCACCACGGACCTGTCGCAGGCGACCGGCGTCGTCTGCACCGGCCCCTTCGATCCCTCGGCCGATCCGACGACCCTGCGTCCGATCCTCCTTGAGGCGAAAACGCGCAGGCTGCCGATGCTGAACGCCAATCCCGACATTGTCGTGGACCGCGGCGACCGGCGCGAGTTCTGCGGCGGTGCGGTCGCACAGCTCTACGAACAGATGGGCGGCACCGTCCACGCTTTCGGCAAGCCGCACCCGCCGGTCTACGACATGGCCCGCCGCCGCCTGGCCGAGGCCGGCGGCTCCGACATCTCGGACAGTCGCATCCTTGCGGTTGGCGATGGCATCCTGACCGACGTGAAGGGCGCGATCGGCGAAGGACTCGACTCGCTCTTCATCACGGGCGGGCTTGCTGCGGCCGACATCCACCTCAAGGGTGTGCTGGATCGGACGCGCCTCGACGCCTTCATCACGAACGAAGGTCTTTCGCCCACCTACGCCTTGGGGATGTTGCGATAGCGAAAGGAACCGGGGAACCTTTCTGCGGCTGCGAAGTAATATACTTGCGCAACGCATTGCTAAAGTGATATCAAGTTGCGCAACAGGAAGCTTCCGATGGAGGGCGACATGCTCGATGCAACTGGCGGCAAGGGTCCGATCTATATCGAGGACATGAAGGTCGGCCTGACCCGGCACCTCGACAAGACAGTGACCGACCGTGACATTGAACTCTTTGCCGAGGTGTCCGAGGATCGCAACCCGGTCCACCTGAACGACGCCTATGCCAAGACCACCATGTTCGAGGGCCGGATCGCCCACGGAATGCTGACTGCGGCGCTGATATCGGCGGTGATCGGCGAACAGCTGCCCGGCCACGGCACCGTTTACCTGCGCCAGAACATGGCCTTCCTTGCGCCTGTCCGCCCAGGTGACACCGTCCGCGCCGAGGTCGAGGTGCTGGAGGTGGACGAACGCAAGCGCCGCGTGACCCTCGCCACCCGCTGCCGCGTGGGTAAGACGGTCGTGCTGCGCGGCGAGGCGCTGGTTCTCGCCCCGACGCGCGCGGCAGGCTGACACTTGCAGGCGCGCGGGCGCAAGGCTACGTCGCGCGCATGCGCATACTTCGCAGCCACGCCGATCTGACGGCCGACGACCGCAACGCTTCGGCCGCCATCGGGAACTTCGATGGGGTGCACCGGGGCCACCAGGCCGTTCTGGATCTCGCCCGCAAGGAGGCCAAGGCCCGCGGCGTCCCCCTCGGCGTCGTTACGTTCGAGCCGCACCCGCGCGAGGTCTTTGCGCCCGACGCCCCACCCTTCCGCCTGATGAACGCCGAGACCAAGGCCCACCGCCTTGCCCGGCTGGGCGTCGACTGCCTGTTCGAACTGCCGTTCGACAGCGCTCTTTCGTCCCTCACCCCCGAGGCCTTCGCGCAGGACGTGCTGGCGGACGGGCTGGGCCTGTCCCACGCAGTGGTCGGGGCAAACTTTCGCTTCGGCAAGGGCCGCGCCGGGGACACCGACCAACTATGCGCATTCGGCGCGCGGATGGATTTTGACGTCACCGTAGCCGAGCTGCTGGAAACGGGCGACAGGCAGATCAGCTCGACCCGCATCCGCGAGGTCCTGGGCGAAGGAAACCCCCGCCGCGCCGCCGAGATGCTGGGCCATCTGCACCGGATCGACGGCCCCGTAATCCACGGCGAAAAGCGCGGCCGGCTGTTGGGCTATCCGACCGCGAACATGTCGATGGAAGGGCTGCACCTGCCCAGGCTCGGCGTCTATGCCGTTACCGTGGACGTCCTGTCGGGACCGCATGCCGGGACCTATCGCGGCGTCTCGTCGCTGGGCGTGCGCCCGATGTTCGGCCAGAATACCCCGAACCTCGAAACCTACATCTTCGACTTCGATGCCGATCTCTACGACACGCACCTGTCGGTCGGCCTCGTGTCCTTCCTGCGGGGCGAAGAGCGGTTCGATACGCTCGACGCGCTGATCGCGCAGATGGATGCCGACAGCCGCCAAGCGCGCGAGATCCTGGCATGAGCCGCGACCCCATCCGCCGCCAAGTAGGGCGTCCGCGCTTTTGGGAGCGCTACGCGCTCGACCAGCTTTCGAACGCCGAGTGGGAGGCCCTCTGCGATGGATGCGGGAAATGCTGCCTCAACAAGCTCGAAGACGAGGATACGGGCGAGATTGCCCTGACCTGCGTCTCCTGCCGCCTCTTCGACGACGAAAGCTGCCGCTGCTCGCAATACGACATCCGCAAGCAGTTCGTGCCCGAATGCGTCCAGCTGTCGCCCGAGCGCATGGACGAGGTGAGCTATTGGCTGCCCCAGACCTGCGCCTACCGCCTGCTGCACGAGGGGAAGCAGCTTTTCCACTGGCACCCGCTGATCTCGGGCAATCCTGAGACGGTGCACGAGGCCGGCGTGTCGGCCCGCGGCATCACCGTCCCCGAGTTCGAGGTGGACGAGGAGGATTGGGAGGACCACATCATCGAGGAGCCCACCTGATGCATTTCGCCTCTGACAATTCCGGCCCGGCCCATCCCAAGGTGATGGAGGCGCTTATCGCCGCGAACGAGGGCTACGCCATGCCCTACGGCGCCGAAAGCGCGATGGAAGGCGTGCGCGAGCGCCTGCGCGACATGTTCGGCGCGCCCGACGCGGCAGTATATCTCGTTGCCACCGGGACGGCTACGAACTCCCTCCTGCTCGCGGCGATGAGCCGGCCGTGGCAGGCGATCTACTGTTCCGAGGTCGCGCATATCGAAGAGGACGAGTGCGGCGCGCCCGAATTCTTTACCGACGGCGCCAAGCTGGCCCTGATCGATGCACCGGACGCTCTGATGTCCCCCGACGCCCTGCGCGCCCGGATCGAGGCGACGGATCAGGGCGTCGTCCACGGCGTGCAGCGTGGTCCAGTCTCGATCACGACGGTGACCGAGCGCGGGACGGTCTATTCGCTCGACCACCTGCACGCGCTGGTCGGCGTGGCGGGCGACTTCGGCCTTCCGGTTCAGCTCGACGGCGCACGGTTCGGCAACGCCGTTGCAGCGCTTGACTGCGCGCCGCGCGATCTGACGCAGGGCATCACCGCGCTGAGCTTCGGGGGCACCAAGAACGGCCTTTTGGGTGTCGAGGCCGCGGTGATCTTCGACCCCGAGCTGGCGTGGGAGTTCGAGCTGCGGCGCAAGCGTGCCGGGCACCTCTTCTCGAAGCATCGCTTCCTGTCGGCGCAGATGGCGGCGTATCTTCAGGACGACCTGTGGCTCGACATGGCAGGTCAGGCGAATGCGGCCGCCCGGCGGCTGGTCGCGGGGATCAACCGCATTCCAGAGGCGAAGCTGGCGCACCCCGCCGACGCGAACATCGTCTTCGCCACCTTCCCCCGCGCGGCGCATCGCCGCCTGCGCGAGGCCGGGGCGCAGTTCTACTCGGACGGATCGATGGAGGGGCCGGAGGATGCGCTTCTCCGCGCGCGCCTCGTCTGCGACTGGTCCGCGACCGAGGCCGACACCGATCGGTTCCTCGACATCCTCGCCGGCTGACGGTCACGCGTCGCAAAGCTCGAGGTGCGCCCGCACAAGGTCCGCAACCTCTTGCGGGTGCGTGATCGGCGCCATGTGACCCGCCCCCTGGACTACCTCGATTCGCATGTTCGGCAGGCGTCGTGACAGCGTATCGAAGATTGCGGGGATCACCGGATGGCTTCGCCCGCCCCGGATCAACATGACGGGTGCGGTCACCGCTTCCAGTCGCTCCGGGGCGAGGACCCCATTGGCATCGTCGTCCAGCGCCGGTTCCGTGGCCGCGACGAGAGGGATGCGATCCGTCATTGCCGTCCTCACCGGCGGCGGAAGCGCATCCCACGGCTGGGGCGCGCCCCAGATCCCCGTGAAGGCGCGTGTCGCCGCCTCGGCATCGCCCGAAGCGATTGCCTGAATGATGGGCGCGTGGTCCTGCTGATACGTCCGGTAGGCATCGCTGCCCTTCGCGGCGGCAAACAGGACTGGTTCGACCAGCACCGCGCTGCGCACCAGGTCGGGACGGCGCACCATGAGCGACAGCGCAACGACTGCGCCGAGCGAGTGGCCCACGATGTCACGGGGGCCGTCGCAGAACGTTTCGGCCACGTCGGTCGCACGGGCCACGAAGTCGCCGCTCTGGTCCCAGTCGGCGCTCTGCCCGTGGCCCGGAAGGTCGATCGCAGTCATGGAAAGGTCGGTGCCCAGCCGCTCCATCACCGGCCTGAGCGCGCGCGACGACGCGAGCGAGCAGTGCAGGAATAGCGCCGGGCGCGGGCCTTGGCCCACGTTGATCCAGTGCGTCCCGATCCCCGCGCGGGAGTCTTCAGGCACTCCGGCGTCCGAGGTGCCAGTTCAGGTGCGGCAGCCGGTCCTGTCCCCAGAACCGCTGGTCGTCATCGGTGATGTAGAACGGCGCGCCGAACACACCTGCAGAGACGGCCTCGTCGAGGTTCCGCGCGTATTCTTCGGCGCCCGCCAGCATCCCTGCCGTGGCTAATGCCCGGTCGAAGCCGGTCGCGTCGAGACATCCGGCAATCACGTCATCCTCGGCGATGTTCCGCTCCTCGACCCAGCAGGCGCGGCAGAGCTTGTGGACCAGCGCACCCAAGTCGCCACCGCCGGCCTTCTGTGCTGCGATGATCGCGAAGGACGACGGCGCGGAATTGGTCGGCCAGTACATCGGCGACGGGTTGATCGGCATGTCCTGCATGGTTGCCACGCGCTGCATGTCCTGCAGGCGATAGTCTTGGCGGTTCGGGTGCCGGTCCTTCGGCGGCACGCCGCCCGTCCGGCCGAACAACTGGACGACATCCAACGGTCTGTATCTGATCTCGGCCCCGTGGCGCGCGGCGATTTCTTCAAGCCGGGTGCCGGCAAGGTAAGTGAAGGGTGAGATGGTCGAGAAGTAGTAGTCGATTCGGGTCACACCGGCGCTCCTGTCCGCGCGTTCATCTTCCCGCAGCAGCTATGCCTGTGATACCGGGCGTCAACGTACGAGTCGCGACGGAAATCCGAGGACGCCCATGCCCAGCACCCAAGAGCCCAAGCTCATCGCAGGTAACGCCAACCCGACCCTTGCCCGCGCCATCGCGCGGCGGATGTCGATGCACCGGGGGCAGAGCCTGGATCTGGTCAATGCGCGGGTGGAACGGTTCAACGACGCCGAGATCTTCGTCGAGGTCTACGAGAACGTCCGCGGCGAGGACATGTTCATCATCCAGCCGACCTCGAACCCGGCGAACGACAACCTGATGGAACTGCTGATCATGTCCGACGCGCTGCGCCGATCGTCGGCGGCGCGCATCACCGCCGTCATCCCCTACTTCGGCTACGCGCGGCAGGACCGTCGCACGAAGGCCCGGACGCCCATCACAGCCAAGCTGGTGGCCAACATGCTGACCGAGGCGGGCATCGAGCGCGTGCTGACCATGGACCTGCACGCCGCGCAGATTCAGGGGTTCTTCGACATCCCGGTGGACAACCTTTATGCTTCACCCGTCTTCGCGCTGGACCTGAAGAACGCTTTCAGAGGCCGGATGCAGGACGTCATGGTCGTCTCGCCCGACGTGGGCGGCGTGGGCCGCGCCCGCGATTTGGCCAAGCGGATCAACGCCCCGCTCTCCATCGTGGACAAGCGTCGCGAGAACCCCGGCGAAGTCGCCGAGATGACGGTGATCGGCGACGTCACCGGCAAGACCTGCATCATCGTCGACGACATCTGCGACACGGCCGGTACGCTGTGCAAGGCGGCCGACACGCTGATGCAGCAGGGTGCTGCCGAGGTTCATGCCTACATTTCGCACGGCGTCCTCTCGGGCCCGGCGGTCGAGCGGATCTCGAACTCGGTGATGAAGACCCTCGTCATCACCGATTCGATCGAGCCCACCGCCGCCGTGCGAGACTGCGAGGCGATCCGCATCGTCCCGACCGCACCGATGTTCGCGCAGGCCATCCTGAACATCTGGAACGGCACCTCGGTCAGCTCTCTGTTCGAGCCCGAGACCCTCGGCCCGATCTACGAGGGCCTTTATTCCGACGACTGATGCGGCGCTGCGGCGGTTGAGGCGAGTGAGGCTATTCGCCACAAAGAACCAGTGACGCTCATAGCCTTCGGCGGCTCAAGGCCCGCTGAAAGCATGACCGCCCAGTCTGTCATGGCACTCGCATGCTCAAGTGGATTCCGTGCTACTTACACCGACACCGGCACGCTTATCAGCTGGGCCTGCAGATGGCTGGTCGAGTCAATGCGTCTGCTACGCCCGATCCTCTAGCATAGCGCCGTAAGGATGAGGGAGCGGCCTCGCTGCAGATCATGTCCCTCATCGCAAGCCTCACATTCATCCGATCGCCGCCGGCCCCACGCCGCAGGCTCATGATCCCGGCAAGCAGCGCCTAGAGCTTACCGCTGCCTGTTGCGGTCGGATGCCTTTCGCGTGGCACTATGGAACATAGCCAGCCACGGTTTTGCCCGCACAGTTCAAGCAAGAATGCCGCGGCGGCTCGGACTGGAGCCTTAGACTTGATCGCGGAGCGGACCAGCCCTCAGCCGCGGCGAAGTGTGGAGAAACGTGAGAAATAGTGAGCTGCATCGGCTCAGGACCCATTAATCAGGTTGAGGCTGTGCGGCCCGCATGATTCACGGCCC
>NZ_JBELKF010000199.1:0-3343 GCF_042089775.1 Palleronia sp. | reverse complement strand
CCTGCTGGGCGATGCGCTTGCAGCGATAGTTCCAGTCCGCCCAACGTGGCTTGTGACGTGCGCCAGGGTCATGGGAGGTTTTTCGTTCCTGTCCGAGCCATTTCTCGAGATACCAGCCAATCACGCAGATCGCGCGGTCCGGGTGCCGCTGGCCTGCATCGATCAGGTTAGCGGCCCAATCGCGGTCATAGAGGCGGTCGTCATCGCAAAAAAGCAACCGCTCGCCTGACCCACGCAAGTCCTTGGCCGCGGGAAGCACCTTCGTTGCAGGGCCGAAATCTGTCTCGCAGCGGTGGATCGCGACCCCCCTGGGAACCGATGGCAATGTACCGTCATAATCGGGAAACCGCTTGTAATGATGCGGGATGTAAAGACGAACTTCCGAAATGTCGGCCTTCTGGGCTAGCAGGGTTTCGAGAGTTGGCCCGATCTTGTCGAACCGGCTAGGGATTGTTGTAAGCGAGATGACCGTCATGGAGATCCATGTACAGAAGGCGCCAGCAGGCGTACAGTGCGCCTTACACAGACGAGTCTGCAAAGCTGCTCAGTACTCGAACACATGCCCCGCCTCCGAACCGCGTTGGTTGCTCTTGCGCGCCAGAGACATGTAACAACCCGCTTGTAGAAAGGCGGGAGCCGTGCATTTTGGCAGAAAACTTCCCTGGGGACGCTGCTAAGATTTAGCTTCCCGGCGAGGTGAAGCCCTGGCCATACAGTGCGCGAGACGAGAAATCAGGAGATGCATAATGGCTGGAGGCACAGACGAAAACGATAAACTGACGCCTCTGAAGCGCTTCGAGCAGAACATCGCCGGGCTTTTCAAGGTAGGGCGCACGGAGCGCCGGACCAAGAAGGCCGAGCGGGAAATCCAGCGTCTCACCATGGAGCTGAGGGGTCTGCACAGTGAGCTCGAGGCGATACAAGGCGATCTCCCCAAACTGCGCACGCAGATTGAGCACCAAGGCACCGTCACTCGAGAGGTGATCAGTGCACGCGCAGCTGAAATCCATCGAATGACAGCCGATCTCTCCCGGCGTATGGACCTTTTGGCCGGACTGCCCTGCGCGGGCACCAAGACGACCCAGCCAACTTCCGAAGCGCATCCGGCAGGCCTGGAATCATTCCTCGACAACTTCTACCATGTCCTCGAAAACCGGTTTCGGGGATCGACCCAGGAAATCCGCCGGCGCTTGTCCGTATATCGCCCCGATATCGAGGCGGCAGCGCTACGCTGCCGGGGTAAGCCGGTCCTCGATCTGGGCTGTGGCCGTGGCGAGTGGCTAAGCCTTCTCAGCACCTGGGGGCTCGAAGCCTATGGTGTGGATCTGAACGCCCTACAAATCGAGCAAGCCAAAACCGACGGGCTGGATGCGCGCCTTGGGGACTTTCAGAGCACCTTGCGAGATGTGCCGGATGAAAGTTTGGCGGCCATCACTGCGCACCACCTGATCGAACATCTTCCCTTCCCCATGGTGGCTTGGCTCGCTCGTGAAGCCATGCGCACCCTCGCACCGGGCGGACTTTTACTGCTGGAGACACCTGACGTTCGCAACGTTCTTGTCGGATCGACCTCGTTCCACAACGATCCAACGCATGTGCAGCCGCGCACCGAAGCCGTGATGGGCACGCTTCTGGACGTTGTCGGCTTCAACCCCGTCGAGGCCCGGCGGCTGCACCCACATGAAAGGCTCGACGAGTTTATCGAAAAAGATACCGTCGATCCCGAGATCGCCTATCTTCTGTTTGGCGCCCAGGATCTCACGATGGTGGCCTACAAACCGATGCATGCGTCCTGATGCGCATCGGACTGCTGCAAACACAGGTCCCGTTCGTCCATGGCGGGGCCGAGAGGCACAGCGCGGGGCTGCGCGCGGCGTTGGAACGCCACGGGCACGAAGTCGCGGAAATCACAATACCGTTCCGCTGGTATCCAGCGGAAAAGCTCGTCGACCACACCCTGGCGGCAAAGCTCATCGATGCTTCCGAAGCGTCCGGTGTCCCCATTGATCTGGCCGTCGGACTGAGATTCCCTGCCTACCTTGCGCAGCATCCACGCAAAACCTTCTGGCTCATCCACCAATACCGACAGGCTTACGACATGTGGGATGCCGGAACCTCGGACCTGCTGGATGATCCACTGGGACAAGAGGCGCGCCAGATGGTAATTTCGGAAGACCGTCTTGCTTTTGCCGACACGCAAGCTCCGATCTTCGCCAATTCAAAGAACGTGGCCGAGCGCGTGAAGCAATATCTTGGGATGACAGCCCAGCCGCTCTACCATCCACCAATAGGGGCCGAGCACTTCTACACGGAGCGGTTCGGCGATTTTTTGCTGGCTCCTGGTCGCATTAATCCCAGCAAACGCATTGACCTGATGCTGCGCGCGCTCGCGCAGAGCCGTGAACCCGGTACCCTATGCGTGGCTGGGTCACCCGAAGACCCGTCCTACCTGGCACGCTTGCAGGATCTCGCCCGCTCTCTCGGAGTCGATGACCGCCTTTCCTGGAGGATTGGCGTAAGCGATACGGAAATGCGAGACCTTTACGCCTGCGCGCGTGGGGTCGTCTTCGTCCCGCAGGATGAGGATTACGGCTACATCACCCTCGAAGCGATGTTGTCCGCCAAGCCCGTCATCACCTGTCACGATGCTGGAGGGCCGCTGGAATTCATTTCCGACAGGCGCGAGGGGTTTGTAACCGAGCCCACACCGGCCGCGCTGGCGCGGGCTTTCGACGAAATCCTGTCGGACAAGACCCTCGCTGAGCGAATCGGCCGACGCGGCCGCAAGCGGATCGAGCGCGAAAATATATCCTGGGACCACGTGGTCGAAGTGCTGACGGGAGCGAAAGCTCTCAAGCAGGTACAGGAAGAGGTGCCGGTATCGGCAGCGCCCGGCTTTTCCGCGGAGACGTCGGGCGCTGCCCCGGTCAGGCAGCTTGCAACAGCCGTGGCCCCAGCCATCCCACGCACGCTCCTGCCGTTCGAAAGCGCCGGCGATGTCATGACAGCCTATGCGTTCGATACTCTGCCGAGCGAGGCTAGTGAGCCCGATCCGGGCCTTGTGAGCTACCTGGATACGCATTGGGCCCGGTATCGCGCGACCCTGGATCTGATTACGAACAGGAAGCCGGTCGATATCCTGGATGTTGGCGTGTTCCCGCCGCTCGTGTTCGAAGCCATGATAGCAACAGCGTTGCCGACTGCGCGCCTGTACGGGGTCTGGGAAGGTCCCAACAGGTTCGAACAGACCGTGCAGGCCCGGCACCCCGCGCTAAGAGACTTCACGCTCCAACTGGCACCGGCAAACGTCGAACGCGATCGTCTTCCATTTGATGATGCCAGC
>NZ_JBELKF010000198.1:0-3351 GCF_042089775.1 Palleronia sp. | reverse complement strand
TGCGGTCGTGGCGGAATGGTAGACGCGCAGCGTTGAGGTCGCTGTGGGGTAACACCCGTGGAGGTTCAAGTCCTCTCGACCGCACCACTCCCGGCCGGGTCAGATCCGAAAAGCACAAGCTGCCGCCCGCAAGGGCGATCCGCCCGCAAAACCCGCGGCGAGCAGAAAATCGTGCTTCCCTATACGTCATTTTCGAAACCTTGGCCCAGTTGCTTGCATTACCGGCGACCGTTTGCTTTGCTTCGGCCAAACGAACCGCGGACAACAATGCGGGAATAAGGGGAGACGCCGGTGCTGGACACCCGAAACGAACAAGCGTTCGTCGAATACGATCGCGTGCAAAAGAGTTATGACGGCGAGACGCTCGTCGTGAAGGACCTCAACCTGTCCATCGGGAAGGGCGAGTTCCTGACGATGCTGGGGCCGTCGGGCTCGGGCAAGACCACCTGCCTGATGATGCTGGCGGGGTTTGAAACCGCCACCCACGGGGAAATCCGCCTCGACGGAAAAGAGATCAACAACATCCCGCCCCACAAGCGCGGCATCGGGATGGTCTTCCAGAACTACGCGCTGTTCCCGCACATGACCGTGGCCGAGAACCTCGCCTTCCCGCTCGAAGTGCGAAGCATCGGCAAGTCCGAGCGCGAGACCAAGATCAAGCGCGCGCTCGACATGGTGCAGATGGGCGATTTCGGCGGCCGCCGTCCTGCGCAGCTTTCGGGCGGCCAGCAGCAGCGGATCGCGCTGGCCCGCGCGCTGGTGTTCGAACCTGAACTCGTGCTGATGGACGAACCGCTGGGCGCGCTCGACAAGCAGCTGCGCGAGACCCTGCAATTCGAGATCACGCGCCTGGCCCACGACCTCGGCATCACCGTGGTCTACGTGACCCACGACCAGACCGAGGCGCTGACCATGTCCGACCGCGTGGCGGTCTTCGACGACGGCCGCATCCAGCAGCTCGCCGCACCCGACGAGCTCTACGAGCGCCCCGAGAACAGCTTTGTCGCCCAGTTCATCGGCGAGAACAACACGCTCGAAGGCACCGTGACCAAGCTTGCGGGCGACAGCTGCGTGGTCAAGCTGGACCAGACGGGCGAGCATATCGACGCGCTGCCGGTCAACGTGAAGAAGGAGGGCGACCGCACCCTCGTCTCGATCCGCCCCGAGCGTGTCGAATTCAATCCCGAGCTTGGCCCCGATGCGCATACGCTCGACGCCGAGGTTCTGGAATTCATCTACATGGGGGACGTCTTCCGCACCCGCCTGAAGGTGGCGGGACGGGACGACTTCATCGTCAAGACGCGCAACCGCGCCGATCAGAAACGCCTCACGCCCGGCGAGAGGGTCAAGATCGGCTGGCTGCCGCAGGATTGCCGCGCGCTCGACTCCTGAGCCGCGACCAAGCCGCGCCGCTTTCGCCCGAAGGCGCGGCAACAAATTTCGAACGGGCGATCCAACAAGGAGAGACTACGTGAAACTCAAGACAACCCTTCTGACCAGCGCAGCACTTTGCGTCGCGACTGGCGCGGTGGCTCAAGAGCAGGCGTCCGAAAGCCCCGTGGCCGGCGAGCCGATGGCTGACGAGATGACGATCGTCTCCTGGGGCGGCGCCTACCAGGACAGCCAGCTCAAGGCCTATGTCGAGCCCTATCTCGAGATGAACCCCGACGTCAGCGTGACCTGGGACGAATCGTCGGCCGAGGCCGTCGCCCAGCTGCGCGCGATGAACGAAGCGAACAACCTGACGTGGGACCTCGTCGACGTGACCGCCGCCGACGCGATGCGCCTGTGTGACGAAGGCCTCGCGATGGAAGTCGACATCGACGATATCGCAGCCCCCGCGCCCGACGGCACCGAGGCGTCCGAGGATTTCGGCGAGGAGATGTTGGTCAGCGACTGCTTCATTCCGCAGATCGCCTATTCCTACACCTTCGGCTACCGGACCGACGTGGAAGAATGGGGCGACGAAGTCCCGACCGAGATCTGCGACATCTTCGACCTCGAGACGTTCCCCGGTCAGCGCTCGCTCGAAAAGCGTCCGATCAACAACCTCGAATGGGCCCTGATGTGCGATGGCGTCCCGCAGGACGAGATCTACGAGACGCTCGAAACCGATGAAGGCGTCGACCGCGCGCTTGCCAAGCTCGACACCATCAAGGACCAGACGGTCTGGTGGACCTCGGGCGCAGACACGCCGCAGCTTCTGGCCGACGGCGAAGTCGTCTTCGGGTCGAGCTACAACGGCCGCCTCTTCTCGCTCATCGTCGAGCAGGACCAGCCGGTCGCGATGATGTGGGACGCGCAGTCCTATGACCTCGATGGCTGGGTCATCCCCGAGGGTCTGACCGAAGAGGAAGAGAACCGCGTGCGCGACTTCCTGTGGTTCGCCACGGACACCCAGCGCCTCGCCGATCAGGCCAAGTACATCTCGTACGGTCCGGCCCGCGCCAGCTCGGCACCGATGGTCGGCGAGCACGCGGAACTGGGCGTCGACATGGCGCCGCACATGCCGACCAACCCGGACAACGCCTCCAACGCGTTCGTTCAGAACTACGAGTGGTGGGCCGACTACCGCGACGACCTGGACTCGCGCTTCCAGTCCTGGCTCGCCCAGTAAGCGGACGATCTGACCGTCCCGCGGGATCGCCACGCGCGGTCCCGCACCTCCCTCCCGTCGCGTTCGCGTTGCGGGAAGGGGGCCTCTGGGCGCACCGGCCCCGGTGCGTCCTTGTTCCGACGATCCTCCGACAGGAGTCTGACGGAACTCTCACGGAACTCTTACGGGAGTCGCACATGCCGAAAGGCTACATCATCGGCCACATCCGGGTCACAGACCCCGAGGGCTATCCAGAATACGTCCAGAAGGACACGCCCGTCCTCCAGGCCCACGGCGCCCGCTTCATCGTCCGCGGCGGCCGCTCCGAAACACCGGAAGGCGAGGATATGGGCCGCCACGTGGTGGTCGAATTCGACAGCTACGAAAAGGCCCGCGAGGCCTATTACGATCCCGAATACCAGGCGATCGCGGACATCCGGCGCGCCTGCGCCGAGTCCACGATGATCCTCGTGGAGGGCACGGAATGACCGCCCCCGCCATCCCGCGTCGCCCCGCAAGTCATTGGAAATGCGGCCTACGTCCCGCCGCAGCCGCCCGCGCAGACGAGGCCCCAAGATGAGTTCAGCGACTGACCCCGACGCCTTTACAGGCGCAACACCCGATAACGCCCTTCGCGACGCCGACCGCGCCGCGGGTCCCATGCTGGCGGCCGACGGAACGCCGCTCAAGAGATCGCTGAACAGGGCGCTGAGGGCGCAGAAGCTCCGCGCGCTCGGCCTGATTGCGCCGCTTCT
>NZ_JBELKF010000197.1:0-3355 GCF_042089775.1 Palleronia sp. | reverse complement strand
GTTCATGAGGCTCTGGCCTTAGTCAGGATAGTGTGCGTTGATCGGGCGACTCGGCAGAATTGGGTGTACTGCGGGTTTCCCTCGACTCCTTCGTCTTCCATAATCTCTGTGATCGACTGGGCGTTGCGGTGGATGCGCGCGATCTCTTCGAGTTGGCCCGCGTCTTCGATGTCCACGACAAGGTGCTCGCACGGTTCAGAAAGGTCGTCCTCTGCGTCACCACAGCTGAAGCAGCTCAGCGCATGCGGGCAAGGCTCCAGCGCCCAGTTAAGTCGGCAGATGCCGTGCGGCATCGGATTGTGGAACTTTGTGGCGGTCTCTAGATATTCGGCGGCCTCTTCGGGGCTGTCCTTGGCGATCCGTGCGTATGCTTCAGGGGCGTGACCGACGAGCAGGCCGTCGGCCATCGCGTCCTTAATGCGCTCGCCGCGGATCGCGCTGTTGGTCTGGTCGTAGACCGAATTCGAGGTTGTCGAAGACCGGTTGAACAGGGCCGCGATCTGAGTCTGGGATAAGCCACCGTTCTCGTAGGCGGTTTCGAGCCAATGGCGGAAGTCGTGGTTCGTGAACCGCGCCGGCTGCTCTGTCCGCGGATCAAGAATGCATAGCCGTGCACAAACAGCGTCTCCGGGTTTGCCCGTTCCGCGGTCGCGGGCATATCCGCTCAACCAGTGATTGAATTGTTGGATGGACACGGCTTTGACGCGTCCATCATTCAGGTTGTGGCTCGCGGAAAGCTGGTTTTTGAACAGTATGAACAGTGCCTCGTACATACTGAGGGCAGCGCCACCCGTCTCCCGATCGCGGAGAACATCAGGTGTGGCTCGAAAGTGCTCTTCAAGCGGCTTGTCGTACGCTGGCGGTACAAACGTGGCCTGGGTGATCTGCGCGACTCGCGCTTTCTCGATCAGCTTCGACAGTAGTCCTTTACGAGGTGAATTGTGCAGGTTTAGGCCGGTCAACGCCCGAAACGCGTCGACCGATGGAAACCGGCGATCGGTGTCGAACCCGCGGCGAGCCTCCGCGGTCCTGGCTCCGAGATACACTTCCCCGCGTTCTGCGGCTTTGATTTGTTTAACCATCCTCGCCACACTTGCCCGAGATACATTCAGCTCACGCGAAATGGCAGATAGATTGCCTTCATACCGCTCTAGAAGGTCCGCGATAGGAAACCACTGCGAGCGTTTGCCTCGCGAATAATATGCCCAACGCAGGTCGATCATCCGGTGCTCGGGGTCGGCGATCCAATCCGCCAGCCACAATCGCAGGAAATACTCAAGCACCGAATCAGGAGCACGAACGACAGATGACCAGTCGGTGGGCGCATTTTGAGCCAAGGCCTGTGCCCTATGGCGAGCTGGCTCCGTCACCGCACGGATGTGTTCCACGGCATTTACGACGATGTCGGCAAGTTCTGGCGGCACGGGGCGTGGCGCGGCTTTTCCATGTTTCGAAACGAAACTGCGCACTAGAAGCGTGCCCTCGTCTTGGATGAGGCAATCGACGGGAATCGCGAGGAGTTCACTTAGGCGAAAGCCGGTGGCGACGGAAATTGCAATCGCGGCGAGAAAGAAGCGGTCGCGATCGGACAGATCCGGGTCATGCCTGGCGGCGAGGAGATCGGCCACGACGGCGTCAGGAAGAAGCTTTCCGTAGCGGCTCTCGTCGGTCGCCTCTCGTCCATGCACTGCTGCCGGCCGCAGCGTTGATGTGTAATCGAGGTGCAGTCCGGTCTGCCGATTCAGCCATGTCGCGACGCGCTGAAGATCGGCGCACGCGCGCGCGGACGTTCCTTGCGCATAGCGATCCTTCAATAACCGTTCGACGGCGAGGAAGTCTTCCGTCTTGAGAGTGGAAAGAGGGCGCGAGCCAATTTGATTGCCCAAGTGGACGAATACGTTGAGCGCTGCACAGAGGGACGCTGGCCCGACCTGGCGCTCCACGATCTGCCAAAGGGAGTGAGCGCGGGCGACGGCTCGAAGCTCGCAATGCGCAACGCGGGTGAAATCGATCGTATACGTTTTTACGTCCGCGCGACGATGCAGCGGTGCAACATTCCAGGTGTCGGACTCCGGGTTAAGCCAATCTGGAGCGCTAGAGAAATAGCGCGGCAGCGCGTCGACGAGCGATGCAGAGCCCCCGGCGTCGCGAATAAGAACTCGCAGCGTGTCAATCGCAGTCATCCGAGGCCTCCTGATCGATGAGGTCTATGACCTCCTGCACGCCAGCAGCGATGCGATCGAAATCTTTAATGGCTTTGGAGCGGGAATTGCTTCTTTCGACGGCGCGCCAACGCGCGTACTCGGCCTCGACAAAGTCCAGCACCTTCTGGTGTTTGGCATTGCGGAACGCTAGGAAATGCGCGCAGGAGTAGCAGCTAAAGAGCGGATGGACGGGGCAGGTCCCGCCTTTGCCGCACGCGCCGACAGCAGCGGGCGCGCTCGGGTCAGGAACAACTATGCGGCGGTTGAGGGCTTCTTCGCGGTCGACAATCTTGCCCTTGAACCAGGCCTCACGCATCATTGAGAATCGGCCGCCAAGGTTGCGATCCGCTTTTTCGAATGTGGGAAGAAACTCGGCGCCGACAGCGTCGATGTAGTGCCGCGCGGATATTCCATTGGCATGCTCGAGAACATCTTGGATGAGTTCGAGCGGATAGCCTTGCATCGCCAGGTGCGTCGCGCCTGTGTGCCGGATTCGGCGCATATTGATGTGCAGAAGCTGTCCTGTGCGCGGGCTGATGATGCTTCGTTTCTTCACCCATTCTTGCGCCGCGTGTTTGGCCTGAGAGGCGTTTGGCGCGATAACGCGCAACGCAGCAGTGCCAAATGATCCAAAAGAGATAGGAAGCAGCAGGTCCTTAGAAACAGCCGCACCCTTGATCTCAGGACGGGAACGATAGGTGTCGATGTCATCGGCAAGATCGGCAGGTATTGGCAGCCAAGGCGCGCTAGCTCCTGTCTGTGCCTTGACCGTTGGAACACGGAGGTCGGCCGTTGTTCCAACGGTCGTCGAGATACGACGCAGCCCATCGGCGGCAATGGAAATTAACTGGGAGGGGCGGCGGAGAGTAGCGAGGCTAAGGCGAACAATGAGGCGCCCGAAATGCTCATACAGCCCTTCTGTTTCCGGCGGAGACAGGTGGGCGCGCAGTACTTCCAGCTCGGCGGATGTCATGGAGCCATCATGTGGATTCCATTCGAGTACCGATCGCTTCCAATTCAGTCGGCGTTTGGCGGTCCAGTCTTTCAGAAGGAGCGACATGGCGTAGGCCCCATGGGGATCGTACGCCTCGATGAGCTCGGGGAGCAGCCCGCGCAAATAGGGCCGCAGGTCGCTGTGAACCGCGTCCCAG
>NZ_JBELKF010000196.1:0-3358 GCF_042089775.1 Palleronia sp. | reverse complement strand
CAGGATATGATTACAAGCGGTACAATGAAACCCTCCAGTTTCACTCTGCCCGGCTCGGTGTCCGCATGAAGACACACCAATGGCGCCACGCTACTGCATCCATTTTGATAAATCTGGAGGACGCAAATATCGAAGAAATCGCAGCAGTAATGAATATTACCGTTGCCGTTCTGCTCAAGAGGTACGCGTTCATTCGGAAGTCCCTGCGGATTACACGCGGCATGCGCAGACTCGATGCGTTACGCTCTGATTTGAACGCCAAGATCTTGGCCGCGCGCACATCAAGCCTGACAAACCGGAGGGTACAGAGATGACCTCAAGCCTGGACGCATATAAAGACGATATTGAGAAACTCGAGAACCGCGGGTTTTGCCGAAAGTGTCTGCGAGTTCTTGAAAACTACCTCAGCGTGCGCCCAGACATTCACGTTGTTACGAAAGAATTATTGAACATTTTTGTCGAAGGCGTACACAGTCGTGCTGATCGGCTAGCACGAGCTTTGAGCCGGGTTGACCCAAGCCACCCCGATCTTCCGGTCATTTACGCTATGAAACGGGGCCTTGCGAAGCATAGGCGGAAACCCGCGGCTCTTTGTTGTAAGGGGAGCATACCGAAACTCAGTATCCCGGTTGATGAAGTTCCCGAAGACTATCGGGAACTCATGATGAATTTTAAAGAGGGTCGGACCCGAGAAAACCATTTCGCAACCCTCCGGCGGATTCTCGGCGCGGCACGGCGGGCGCATCTTCCGGAGCGGGTGGATCGGGACAGCATCGTGGCATTCAGAAGGGAGGCAGCCTCCCTGGCTCCGAAGAATGCCCTGAACCATATGGGGCACACCCGGACCATCGCAAAGGCTCTGTGTCTAGACCCCATTCTGATCAGACAGCTGGACGCAGAGTGCCAACATTTCTCTTATCTCGCGGAACAACAGGAATCAGTTCGTAAAAAGGCGTTCCGGGCGAACCCCGTCACGCCACTAGTTTACGCGGAGCAGGCTCTGTTTGCCTATCAGGAAGCGATGCAGGTCGGTATCAACCGACAAACCCAACATAAGCTCTTCACGGTTGCCGGCATGCTTTCGTTTTTGTCGTATGATCCGGAACGCCTCAGTGACTTCGGAGCGTTCCGGCTCGGTGAGAACATCTTTCTTGATCCGTTCGGCTGGCACTCGGATTTTCTGTCGCGCAAGACCTCAGAAGATCGTTCCATTCCGTATTTTCCAAAAATTCTATGTGAGTTCCTGAACGATCTCATCCTGCTCGGCGCTGACCCGTCGCCGGATAATCTTCACCGTCTCTATGCGCAGCGGGCAGCCTATAAGGGCCCTCTGTTCGCGACAGCCGGCTTGGTCACCGGTTACCAGAATGGACACCTCTCGACCTTGGTTAAGGAGCGCACCGGACATGGGCCGCACGCCGCCCGCAAAGCCATGACGGACTATTTGGTCCGAAACGGTGGGTCCATTCAGGATGTTATGGATATGCTTGGTCACCGAAGCCCTGAAACCGCGAAGGAGGCATATGAGGTGTTCGCCCCACAGTTCCGACGCGAAAGAGCGAGCGCAGCTTTGACCGCCCTGCGTGAGGCAGACGCGCAGAAAGGCCCCCGAAGAAATCCTGCGACCGGGCGGCTGGTCGATCCGAAGGTGATCTACCGGTCCGATCAATCGCTCCGCGCCTCCCCACTCTCCCGCAGATAGGTCACCTCGAACGCCTTCACCTGCCGGAATCGCTGGTGCCGGCTCGCCGGGCTGAAGCCGTTGTTCAGGTCCGCCCGCTGGAACACGTCGAGGCCCCGGTCGGGCAGCACCTTCCAGCCCGTGTCCGTCAATAGATGACGCGCACATGGATCGCGCCGGTCCCGTCAAAGCTCCAGCTGAACGCCACCCCGAGGGGAGCGATCGCGTCCCGGACACACGCGGCGCTCCGCATCAAACTTAATGCGCCGCTGGCTGCTGACACCGAAAATATTTCAACGGCGCGGACATTTTTTACTCGCCGAAGACCGTTTGAGAATGAACGCGACGCAAGTATCGTCTGGCCAGCCGACTCGCCCCAACCTGTCGGTCAGCTCCCGGCTTGCTGGCTCATCCCCCGGCCGGGAGTGAACTGGCTTGAAAAGCATTCATACGCGAGTGGGTCACGCTGCCGACATGCACTACGCGCTCCGTCAGCCAACCCTAGGCGGCTTGATGCAAGACCTGAAACCCCACCACGTGTGTGTCGGAATCACGCTCTCGGCGCGGCGCTTCTGGCCACCATGTAATGCACAAACCGCCCCGCCCTCCGGCTTCTTGGCATGTCCAGTAAGGTTGCATTATCGGTCATGGGGGAGAGGCGGCAAATGTGGGGCTTGTCGCTTCAGGTGCATGTCGGATGACCGGAATTCATGAGACTCGAGTACGTCCCTGAAAACCGAACCGGGGTTCATGAGATTCCGGAGCGGTATTCATGAGACTGAACGCGCCGGTATCCGTGAGACTGGCGCCGTTTCGCGGCATCGTGGGCAGCCATTCCACGCCTCGGGCAGTCTGGCCGATTGGTGCATGGCGTCAGGCTGTTACCTCTATCTCCTTGCAGTAAGTTGCGACGCGATGCTTGCACTTCCAGCCCTCGCGGTTGTGCGAGGCCGCTTGGGCACGCCGGTCCTAGATCCTACCGGCCCCCTCATATTCAGCAATACCCAGCGCGACGGATCCGGGATCGTGCCGCTGGGGTCTCCAGATCGCTGTACCGGCCGCCGGAGTACCGTCGGCAGTCTAGTGCCTGTCCGTTCGCAATGGCGATTGCGCCGATATCCTGCCCATCCAGATAGCAAACACCGACCCAGCGGTCATAGGTCCGCGCACCGTTCAGCTGACAGGTCACCGTTTCGCCCCGGACAAGGCGCGTCATGAAGGTTCGAGCCTCACGGCCGAGCCGGGTGGAGGTCTCCGGCCCGTCCACTCCGTTGAGCCGGACCGGGGTTCCTGAAACGACGACCGTGTCCACATCGCGCACGACCGTGACCCGACCCTCTATGGTTCGGTCAGCCGCGGCGGGACCGGACAGAAGCACCAACGCCGCGAAGACGCTACTCGCTAGATGGGAAATTCCAGAAATCCTAGACATCAAGACAACCGTTTCTCCTTAAACCCGAGCACCTGTGCATTTTCTAGCAACGTCCGCTGCTTGTTCCGATCGAACCCGTCCGGTGCATCGCCGTCGATCTCCAGGCGCAGCGTCACCGTACCGCCCGGGACGCTGGTGATCTGCTCGATGATCCCCTCCAAGATCTTCGTCATGTCCCGGGCCGGCCGGTCGGCGGACAACTCTACCAAGCCATAGAAGGCGCATGGAAGCGGGTCGGGGTGTGG
>NZ_JBELKF010000064.1:0-20353 GCF_042089775.1 Palleronia sp. | reverse complement strand
GCCGCCAGCCGCTCAAGGTCGCCGGCATTTCGCGCTGTCAGGACCACCTCATGCCCCGCGGCGGCGGCAAGCCGCGCGAACTCGGCCCCGATCCCCCGCGAGGCGCCCGTGATCAGGACGCGGCTCACCCCAGGGCCGCGACGCCGGGAAGGGTCTTGCCCTCCATCCACTCAAGGAACGCGCCCCCGGCGGACGAGATGTAGGTGAAGTCGTCCGCAGCCCCCGCCTTGTTCAGCGCGGCGACTGTGTCGCCTCCCCCGGCGACCGACACGAGGCTACCCTCGCGCGTCAGACGCGCGGCTTCGGCGGCGGCGGCGTTGGTTGCGGCATCGAAGGGCTGGATCTCGAACGCGCCAAGGGGGCCGTTCCAGATCAGCGTCTTGCAGCCCGCCATCGCCTTCTTGATCCGCGCCACGCTGTCCGGCCCGGTATCGAGGATCATGGCGTCGGCGGGGCAGGCATTCGCGGCCACCGTCTCGCTTTCGGCCCCGGCCTTGAACTCGCGGGCGACGACGACGTCATGGGGCAGGATGATCTCGCAGCCCATCTCGTCGGCGCGGGTCAGGATGTCCTTGGCGGTGTCGGTCATGTCATGCTCGGCAAGGCTCTTGCCGACATTGATTCCCTGCGCGGCAAGAAACGTGTTCGCCATTCCGCCGCCGATCACGAGGTGGTTCACCTTGCGCACGAGGTTCGACAGAAGGTCCAGCTTGGTCGAGACCTTGGCCCCGCCCACCACGGCCATCAGCGGCCGCTCGGGGTCGGTCAGCGCGGTTTCCAGCGCGTTCAGCTCTTCGGCCATCAGGCGGCCGGCGCAGGCGGGCAGGCGGCGTGCCAGCCCCTCGGTCGAGGCGTGCGCCCGGTGCGCGGCCGAGAAGGCGTCGTTGCAATAGATGTCGCCCAGCTTTGCCATCTCGTCCGCCAGCGCGCCGTCGTTCTTCTCCTCGCCCGCGTGAAAGCGCGTGTTCTCCAGCAGGACCACGCCGCCCTTGGCAATCGCCTCGGCGGCCGCGTTGCCGACGCAATCCTCGGCGAAGGTCACGTCGCGCCCCAGCGCCTTTTCCAGTGCCGGGATCACCTGGCGCAGGGACATCTCGTCGTTGCGCTGGCCCTTGGGCCGTCCGAAATGCGCCAGCAGCACCGGCTGGCCGCCGCGGTCGAGGATGGCCTTCACCGTGGGCACGATCCGCTCGATCCGGGTTGCGTCGGTGACGCGGCCGCCTTCGACCGGCACGTTCAGATCGACGCGGGTCAGCACCCGCTTGCCGTCGAGATCCATCTTGTCGAGCGAGGTCCAGCTCATGCCCGTCTCCCTTGTTTCTTGCCGCGCAACTTGTCGCGCGATCCTGTGGCCTTCGCAACCGCGCCCTTTCCCCGGCGCCTGCGACGGCTTAGGTAGCGCCCCAACGCAGTTCGAGGAGGCACCATGGCCGAAATCACCGATCCCGAAAACACGATCATCATCGAGCTCAAGGACGGCCGCGTCGTCATCGAGCTGATGCCCAAGATCGCGCCCCAACATGCCGAGCGGATGAAGACACTTGCCCGCGAAGGTGCCTATGACGGGGTGGTGTTCCACCGCGTGATCGAGGGCTTCATGGCTCAGACCGGCGACGTGCAGAACGGCAACGCCGACAAGGACTTCAACATCCGCCTCGCCGGCACCGGCGGTTCGGAGTACCCGAACGTCCCGGCCGAGTTCTCGAAGATCCCGCATGACCGCGGCACGATCGGCGCGGCGCGTTCCCAGAACCCGGACAGCGCCAACTCGCAGTTCTTCATCAATTTCTCGGACAACCATTTCCTGAACGGGCAATACACCGTCTACGGCCGCGTCATCGAAGGCATGGATCATGTCGACGCCATCACCCGTGGCGAGCCCCCTGCAAACCCCGACAAGATGATCAGCATGAAGGTAGCCGCCGATGCATAAACTCGCCCTTGTCCTGTCCCTCGCCGCGTCCCCGGCACTTGCCACCGGCCTCGATATTGAGATCGCGGGCGAAGCGAACGGCACCGTCCATATCGACCTGTTCGAGGATATCGCCCCGCAGCATGTCGAGCGGATCACCGCCCTGGCCGAGCGTGGCGCCTATGACGGCGTGGTCTTCCACCGCGTGATCGACGGCTTCATGGCCCAGACCGGCGACGTCCAGTTCGGCAAGACCGGCGGCGACATGTCCCGTGCGGGCACCGGCGGCTCGGACCTGCCCGACCTCGAGGCCGAATTCTCGGACCGGCCGTTCACGCGCGGCACCGTCGGCATGGCCCGCTCGGCCAGCCCCGACAGCGCGAACTCGCAGTTCTTCATCAACTTCGCCTCGGCCCCGCATCTCGACGGGCAATATACCGTCGTCGGCGAAGTGACCGAAGGGATGGAGATCGTCGACCAGATCAAGCGCGGCGCCCCGGGCTCCGGCGCGGTGTCGGGTCAACCCGACGTGATGGAAAGCGTCACCGTCACCGAGTGACCTTTGGGACCGGGGCGCCATCCGCGCGTCCCGGCCCCTGCACCGGCAGGCTCGCCAAGAACGCCGCCACGTCCCGGTTGCGACGAAGCCGCACCTTCCGCTTGTCGGTTGCCGCATCGAAGAACGCCCCGATCTTCGCGCGCCCGGTGTTCCGGGTCTCCCATATCCAGCGAAAGAACTTTGGATCGATGTGCTCGGGGCATCCGTCCGGCAGGTCGGGCCGCGTCTGGCCTCGGTAGCGCAGAGACCGACGAACGACCCGCCACAGGCGCTTCGAAGCCGGCACATCCATCCAGATCAGCGTACCGCACCGCGCGAGCCGCTCGGGCCAGGTGGAAGAGTGGCCGCCCTCGAACACCCACCGCCCGCGGGCATGGATTTCGTGGCAGAGGCGGGTCTTGTCCTCCCGCGGCCGCTCGCACCAGCCGGACTGCCAGTGGATGTGGTCGATATGGACGACCGGCAGCCCCGTCCGCACGCCGATCCCGCGGGCCAGCGTCGATTTTCCCGCGCCGGGCTGTCCGACGATCATCACACGTTTCATCTCACGCCGCTCTTACAGAAGTCTCACGCGACTCTCACGAAACTCATACGCCGGAGCCAGCCAAGAAAATGGCCGGCGGAGGAATGCGCTCCGCCGGCCTGACAAACCGGTCACGTTAGCCGCTGTAGCCGATCTGCCGTCCCGTCGTTACTGGAACACCGCGTCCGGCGCGTCGAGGCTGTCCGAACCTTCGATCGACACCTCGCCCAGGTCGAGCGCCGCGATCACCCGCTCGATCGTGCGGGTCTGGGCGATCAGCGCGTCGATGGCGGCCTGCACGCGGGCGTTGCCCTCTTCGTTGCCTTCGCCGATCTGCTGGTCGTAGGCCTCGCCACTTTCGGCCGCGTCCACGATCGCCTGCATGGCGGACACGGTCTCGTCCAGCCGGGTCCGCATCTCTTCGTCGAGCGCCGGGTCCGTGGCCGCGACCAGGTCGGTCAGCGCGGTGCCTTCGGTCACGTCGCCGTCGGGACCTTCGTATTCGCCCAGATAGACGTTCTGGATGCCCTTCGCGTCGTAGTAATGCGAGGCATGAGTGTTGTCCGAGAAGCAGTCATGCTCTTCCTCGGGATCGTGCAGCAGCAGGCCCAGCTTCATCCGCTCACCCGCCAGTTCGCCGTAGGACAGCGAGCCCATGCCGGTGAGGATGGCGCTGAGCGCGGCGTCGGTGCTGCCTCCGGTCAGGTTGGTGCGGGCGGCGCCGTCGGCCTCCCAGTTCGCGACCATCTCTTCGAGGTCCGAAATCAGCAGGTCGGACGCCGAGCTCAGGTACTGCCCGCGCCGGTCGCAATTGCCGTTCGTGCAGTCGTCGCCGGTGGAGAAGTCGGTGGCGGGGCGCGTGCCCGCGCCGGCCTCGGTACCGTTCAGGTCCTGACCCCAGAGCAGAAATTCGAGGGCGTGGTAGCCGGTCGCCACGTTCGCTTCGACGCCGCCGGCCTCTTGCAGGTTGTCCTGCAGAAGGGCGGGCGTGATTTCAGAGGTGTCGACCGTCTCGCCGTTCAGCTCAATGCTGTCATTGGCGATGACGTTCGCAGTATACAGCGTGTTGATGTCGCTGTCCGTACCGTAGGTGGGCGCGACGTAGTCGATCAGCCCCTCGTCCAGCGGCCAGGCATTCACGCGGCCTTCCCAGTCGTCGACGATCGGATTGCCGAAGCGATAGACCTCGGTCTGCTGGTACGGCACGCGAGCCTCGACCCAAGCCTGGCGAGCGGCGTCCAGTGTCTCTTCGGTCGGGTTGTCGACCAGCACCTGGATCGCCTCGTCCAGCGCGCGCGCTGTTTCGAGAGAGTCGGTATAGCCGGCCTTGGCGATGTCGGCATAGGTTTCGACGATGGCGCTGCGATCCACCTCTTGCGCGGCGGCCGGAAAGGCCACCAGCGAGGCGAGGATGACGGGTCTGGCGATGGTCATGGCACTGTCCTCCGATTGCCGACCGAAATTGTCGGCTTACGCGCTTCGATAGCGCGGGCGAGAGCGCCAGTCAAACGCGCTTACAGCCGGAAGATGTGGTTATCGAAGACGAGGCCGGGATGCGCACGCGCGCCGAAGTGACCCGCGCCGTCCGAGGTGATGAAATCCGCGCCGTCCCACGCTACCCCGCAGACATCCGCCTGGTGGCGCAGCGACAGGAGCTTGCCGCTGACCCCGTCCACGATCGCCGCCACGTCGCCGTGCGGCGAGGTGATCGCCACGGTCCCAGCGCCGGGATTCGTCGCCACCGAGCCGACATAGCCCCGGAATGCCGCTTCGGCCTCGGCGCCCAAGCCAATCGCGGCCTGACCTTCGCCCTTGCGGAACCGCAGGAGCATGGGGGGGCAGTCAGCCATCGCCCCCTGCCATTGGCAGCCGACAAAGACCGATCCGTCCGGCAGCAGATCCATGTGCCGGGTCGAGTGCTGCGACCACGCGGCGGGCAGGGTGTGCCGCTCGATCAGGTGGCCGTCGCCGGCGTCGAGGAAGACGACCGAGGGCTCCATCGTGGGCAGGTTCAGGATCTCGCGGCCATAGTCGGGATGCGTATCCATGCCGCCATTCGCGACGACCAGCGTGCGCCCATCCGGCATCAGGTTCAGGTCGTGCGGCCCGATTCCGTGCGTGTCCCACTCGCCTATACGGGCGAAGCCGTCGGTGGCGTCGTAGAGACCCAGCACGCCGCGCGCGTTCTCATAGTCGTTCTCGGTCGCGATCAGCAGGCGGCCGTCGGGGCTGAAGACGCCGTGGCCGTAGAAATGCCGCCCCTCGGGCGCGGTGAAGACATGGGGCGCGTCGCCCGCCGGCGAGGTTGCCAGCGCGAAGGTGCCGGGACGCCGGGCGAATGCGACGATCCAGCGGCCGTCGGGGCTGGCGGTCACGTCATGGCCGCGTCCGGGAAGGAGCAGGTGGTGCAGGATCTCGCCGTCGCGGGACAGAAGGGCGATGCCGTGACGCTCGCCCTCGATGGTGGCGGCGGCAAAGACCGGGCCCGTCTGGGCCCGCGCCCGCAGCGGAAGCGCGGCGGCGGCGAGACCCAGAAGAACCTCGCGCCGGTGCATCAGTCGCCGTCCAAGACCGAGAACGCCGCCGTCTGGCCCAGTGCCGGCGCCATTCGTCCGGCGAAGGTGTTGCGGAGAGAGCGCGAGATGACATAGGCGGCGGCGGCGTCACCCTGCAGCGTCTCGGGGTCGGTCTCGGGGTCGCGCGCCCGCGCCAGGATGCTGGTCAGGTTGCCAAGCTCGAACGCGATCTCGTCCCAGAGGATGCCGTAGGTCTCGGCGTTCAGCCGGTTCATGCCGGACTCCTCGAAGAGGGTTCGCAGCCCCTCGGCGTTCTCGGCGATGGCGCGCGCGGTCAGGCCCGACCGCCACCACGCGGCAAGGCGGGGTTCGGCCGGGTCCTCGGCCTCGACGAAGGGCTTGATGCGCTGGTCGCGCAGCAGCTCCACCCCGTTGGTAAAGACCCCGAGCAGCGCGCGGAGCGACTCGTCCTGGCTGCGGAAGTCGCGATGTTCTGGCGCGGGATCGGCAAAGCGGCCGGCGATCCCGTCGGGGTCCGTCCACGCCGTTTCCAGCGTCTGGGCCTGCGTCGCCACGGCGCCCGCGACGGCCCGGGTGAAGTCGCAGCGGAAGGCGCCCGCGGCGGTCGCGAGGGTTTCCGCGTCGGTCCCGTGCAGCAGGTATTCCGCGGTGCCAAGCCCCTGCAGTGCCACGCTCTTGCCGGCGAGGCTGCCCTCGTCGGTGACGGTGACGTCCTCGCTGGCCAGCGCCGCCTGCACTTGGCGCAGGCCGATGCCGCGGCGGTCGGGATAAAAGAAGATACGGTCGGCGGCGTTATCGGAAAGGACCGGGCCGAACTTGACCAGCTCTATCCGCGACCACGCGTCCACCGCCTCGGCGAAGGCGTCGCGGGCGTCGCTCAGTGCGGTCTCCGAGGGGCTGTCGCAAAGGGCTACCGACTTGTCCTCGAAAGCGTCGGCGGCGTCGGAGAACGCGGCATAGCCGCCGGCAATCGCGTCGGCTGCCGCCTGGAGGACCGGCGCCGTCTCGTCGGGATCGGGGGTCGCGGCGTGCGCGGGCAGCGCGAGGCAGAGGGCGGCGGCGAGGATCGGTCTCATAGGGACTCCAGGAAGCGGATCAGGGCGTCGCGGTCGGCCTTCGGCAGTTCGGCGTAACGGTCGCGCGCCGCTTGGGCCTCGCCTCCATGCCACAGGATGGCTTCTTGAAGCGAGCGGGCGCGGCCGTCATGCAGAAACTGCGTATGGCCCGACACGGTCTCGGTCAGCCCGATCCCCCAAAGCGGTTGCGTGCGCCATTCCTGCCCGTCTGCCACGCCGACCTCCTGGCCGTCGGCCAGACCCTCGCCCATGTCGTGCAGCAGGAAGTCGGAGTAGGGCCAGATCAGCTGGAAGGCGTGGGCCGGGTTCTCGGCCTCGCGCGAGGTCACGAATTTCGGCGTATGGCAAGAGGTGCAGCCCGCGTCGTAGAACATCTGCTTTCCGCGCAGGACCTCCGGATCGTCCACGTCGCGGCGGGCAGGCACGGCGAGGTTCTCGGAATAGAAGGTCACGAGGGCCATGACATCCTCGGGTGCTTCGCCTTCGCCCAAATCGGTCTGCTCGCCCGTGGGCATGGCAAGACAGTCCACCTGCGCCGCCGAGCAATCGCCGTGGGGCCGGGGCGCGTCGGGGGACGAGATGCCCAGATCGCCCGCGAAAGCCTCGGCCGATTGCTCGCGCACGCTGGCCGACTGCGCCTTCCAGCCGAAGCGGCCGATGCGCGGTGCATCGTCGCGGTGCCCGCGGGCGAGCGCGACACGGCCCGAGATGCCGTCGCCATCGGCATCCTCGGGGTCGGCGTGGGCAAACAGATCGGCGGGGTGGATCGCCTGGATCAGGCCCATCCCGATCATCGGGTTCGCAACCCGAGGCGACAGGGTCGTGGCCTCGTCAAGGGGGCCGTAGGCGGGGTCGCTCACCGAATACGTCGGCTTGCGAAGCGAAACCTCGGTGCCGTCGCCAAGCGTCACCGGCACCTCTTCGTACTCGATCGACAGCGTGCCCTCGGCCTGCAAGCCCGGCACCGCGGCAGTCTGAAGCTGTGCGCCATAGATCGGGTCGGGATGGTTCGCGGTCAGGAAGTCCCTGATTTCGGCCATCTCGGCGTCGGTCGCGGCGGGGCGGGCGAGGCGCAGGAACATCGATACGGCCGGCTCGCCCGGCGCGGGCGGGCGGCCGCGGCCGTCCTTCAGATGGCAGTTCTGGCAGGCCCGCGCGTTGAACAGCGGCCCAAGCCCGTCCGACGCTTGCGTGGACGAGGGCGGCGCGACCCATTGCTTGCGAAACAGCGCGTTGCCCAGCTTGAACGTCTCTTCCTCGGCAAAGGTCAGGTTCGCGCTGAAATGCGAAAAGGCGTCGCGGTTCGGCAGCTTGGTCGAGGTGCCGGCGCCGCCCTGCATGTTCTCGAACCGCTCGGGCTCGGCAAAATCGCTGGCGGGGGTGGTCACGGCGGCAACCCGGGCGCGATCCTCGGCCGTCAGGTCCGTGCGTTCGGGCGCGGCGGCAAGGACCGCCGTCGCGGCAACCCCGGCGAGGGAAAGGGTCAGGATCACGCGTGCGGTAAAGGGCATGGCGGAGCGCAAATGTCCGAGTGAAAACGTCTGCTTCCTCGCGCGCCCAGCCGGTGAAGTCAACCTGCGGGGCCTGCGCTCAGGTGCCGCAGAAGGTCGCGGTCACCTCTTCGCCCGCGGCGGGCGGGGCGGCGAAGACGGGGTGGTCCTGGTATGGCGTCCCGAGCGCCGCGTGGAGCGCGTGGAACGGCGCGTAGTCTCCCGAGACCGCCGCCTGAATGACCTCTTCGATCCTGTGATTGCGGGGGATGACGCCGGGATTGGTGCGTCGCATGAGGGCCACCTGATCCTCTTCCGCAAGACCGTCGCGTTGACGCCGGGCGGTCCAGAGTTCGTGCCACTGGTCGAAGGCGGGGCGATCGGTGACGTGGTCCGTGGCAGAGCCATCGGCGAGCCCGCGAAAGATCAGGGTGAAGTCGTCCCGGTTCGTCGCCAGGATGTCGAGCAGGCGATGTGCCAGCGCAGCGTCGTCCTCTTCGGCCGTGGAAAGACCCAACTTGGTGCGGAACACGTCGAGCCATTCAGCCTGAAAGCGCACGCCGAAGTCGTTGACGATGTCGGTGAAGCGTTCGACGGCCGCCTGCCGGTCCGGCATCAGCGGCAGCAGGCAGGTGGCGAACTGCGCCAGGTTCCAGACGGCGATCTCGGGCTGGCGCGCATAGGCATAGCGGCCATAACGGTCGATGGAAGAAAAAACTGTGTCCGGGTGGTAACTGTCCAGGAAGGCGCAGGGGCCGTAGTCGATTGTCTCGCCCGAGACGGCCATGTTGTCGGTGTTCATCACGCCGTGGATGAAGCCCACGCCCATCCAGCGGGCGATCAGCCGCGCCTGTGCGCCGACCACCGCATCGAGCAGCCCTTCGGGGCCGTCCGCATCGGGGTAGTGCCGGGCGATGACGTGGTCGGTCAGGGCCTGCAACCCGTCCGTGTCCTGGCGGGCATAGAGGTACTGGAACGTGCCGACGCGGATATGCGAGGCCGCCACACGTGTCAGCACCGCGCCGGGCAGGGGCGCCTCGCGCATCACGGTCTCTCCGGTCTCGACGGCGGCGAGGGCGCGGGTCGTGGGAATGCCAAGCGCGTGCATCGCCTCGCTGACGAGGTACTCGCGCAGGACCGGGCCGAGCCATGCGCGCCCGTCGCCCCCGCGCGAGAAGGGCGTGCGGCCCGCGCCCTTGAGCTGGACGTCATGGCGGTGCCCGTCGGTCACGATCTCGCCCAGCAGGACGGCGCGACCGTCGCCAAGCTGCGGCACCCATCCGCCGAACTGGTGACCCGCGTAAGCCTGTGCGATCGGCTCGGCGCCCTCGGGCGGAACGTTCCCGGCAAGGGCCGCGACACCGTCATCGCTGCGCAGCGCCGCGGGGTCGAGCCCGAGGCGAAGCGCGAGGTCCTCGTTCAGCGCGACGAGGCGCGGCGCAGCGACCGGTGCGGGACGCTGACGCGCGAACAGGCGGTCGGGCAGGCGGGCGTAGCTGTTGTCGAACGGCAGGGCGAGGGTCATTGGCGGGCCTCCTTCCTGCGTCGATGTAGGGGGCCGCGGCCGGGTGCAAAACCTTGGCCGCGGGAAAACGCTCGCCTCAGAGCAGGCGCGTCAGCGTCGGCGCCTCTTCGGCCTCGAAGCGCAGCCGGTCGAAGAGGCGTGTGCCCCCCTGCGGCGGCGCGGGCGCGTGGACGGCGCGCACCCCGTGCTGGGACAGCATCTTCAGCAGCGCCATCAGCGCCTCGGTCGCCATGCCGCGGCCGCGGACGGGCGGGCGGATGTAGAGCTCGTCGAGGTAGGCAACCGTTCCGCCCTGCGCGATGGAATGGCCGAAGCTGACCGAAAGATAGCCCACCGGCGAGGATGGCGGCCCGATCAGGTAGAAGGCGCCGGGGGCCTCGCCGCTGAGCAGGGCCGCGATGGCGATGTCTCGGTCCTGCGGATCGGGGGCGCGGCCGATCTCGTCATGGCAGGCGGCGACGAGGCGGATCGCGCGGCTTTCATCCTCGGAGCGGGCGATGCGGAGCGTTGCGGACATCTAGAGCCGCCCCAGACGGTCGGTCAGAAGCTCGAAGAAGCCCTCGGCGTCGAGGTCGCCGATGAAGAGCGCGTTGACCTGCCTGTCTGTGATCCGCCACCAGTCGGCGACGGTCATGCCGCGGGTCAGCTCGCTGTCGCACTCGATCTCGACATTGATCTCGCGGCCGGTGAAGAGCTCGGGCTTGAGGAGCCACGCGACGGTGCAGGGGTCGTGCAGCGGCGCGCCGTCCGAGCCGTACTTCTCCTTGTCGAACCGCTCGAAGAAGTCGGTCATCTCGGCCACGGCGCGGCCCACGGGGCTACCAAGCGCGCGGAAGGCGTCGTTGCGGGCCCCGGTGACCATCGCCTTGTGCGTCACGTCGAGCGGCATGACGGTGATCGGCACGCCTGACCGGAACACCGTCTGCGCGGCCTCGGGGTCGACATAGATGTTGAACTCGGCGGCGGGCGTGATGTTGCCCACCTCGAAATAGGCGCCGCCCATCAGGACGATCCGGGCGATCTTCGGTGCAATGTCGGGCGCCTTCATCAGCGCCATCGCGATGTTCGTGAGCGGCCCGATGGGAACGAGCGTCACGGTGCCGGGCGCCTCGCGACGCAGCGTCTCGACGATGAAGTCGGCGGCGTGCCGGTCCTGGAGCGGCATGGTCGGGTCGGGCAGCACGGGCCCGTCGAGCCCGGTACGGCCGTGCACATGCTCGGCCGTGACAAGCGGGCGCTTCAGGGGCTGCCGTGCGCCGGCAAAGACGGGGATGTCGGTCCGCCCCGCCAGTTCGCAGACGATGCGGGCGTTCTTCTGAGTCAGGTCCAGCGGCACGTTTCCGGCCACGGCGGTGATGCCCAGAACCTCGATCTCGGGCGAGGCGAGGGCAGTAAGGATCGCGACGGCGTCGTCCTGCCCCGGGTCTGTGTCGATGATGATCTTCATGGCGGAACCTCTGACGGGGCGGCCGGGCAAGGTCAACGGGATTGACCGCCCCGCAGATGCCGGAATGGATCACGCGATCTCGGACAGGATTCGCGCCCAGCTGCGCGTGCCGCGGTGGAAGGATTCCACGTCGTATTTCTCGTTTGGCGAGTGGATCTGGTCGTCGTCGCGGCCGAACCCGATCAGCATGGAATCCATGTTCAGGATGCTCTTGAAGTATCCCGCGATCGGGATCGACCCGCCTGCGCCGATATAGGCGGACTTTTCGGGCCACTCCTGGTCCAGCGCGGCGCGTGCCGCCTCGAAAGCGGGATTCGAGATGTCCATGCGGCTGGCCGGTGCAGCGCCGTGGTCGTGGAACTCGACCTTGCAGTCGTCAGGCACCATCTCGCGCACCACTGCGCGGAAGCTCTCGCGGATGGCGTGGGGGTCCTGGTCGCCCACGAGCCGGAACGAGATCTTGGCCGCGGCCTCGGCCGGCAGCACGGTCTTGAAGCCCTTGCCGGCATAACCGCCGCGGATGCCGTTGATCTCGGCAGTGGGGCGCGACCAGAGCTGTTCCAGTGCGGTGCGGTCCCGCTCGCCCGCCGGCGTCGCAAGCCCGACGCCGGACAGGAAGGCCGACGCATCGAACCCGAGCGAGTCCCACTGCTGGCGGAGCGTCGCGGGCAGATCGGGCACGCCGTCATAGAAGCCGGGGATCGTGACGCGCCCGGTCTCGTCATGCAGGCTCGCGATAATGCGGCTCAGCACCCGGATCGGGTTTATCGCAAGCCCGCCGAAGCTGCCCGAGTGCAGGTCCTTGTTGGCCGCCTTGATGACGACCTCTTCGCCCAGAAGGCCGCGCAGCTGCGTGACGATGCCGGGCCGGCCCCTGGCAAACAGCCCGGTGTCGCAGATCAGCGCGAGTTCTTTCGACAGCCGGTCACGGTTGGCTTCGAGGAAGGGGACGAGGGAGGGCGAGCCCGATTCCTCTTCGCCCTCGAACAGAAAGGTGATGTTGCCGGGAAGGGTGCCGTTTACGGCCCGCCAGGCGCGGCAGGCCTCGACGAAGGTCATCAGCTGCCCCTTGTCATCGGCCGCCCCGCGCCCGCGGATCACGCGGGTGCCGTTCGCGTCCGCGATGGCGGGATCGAACGGATCGCGAGTCCAAAGCTCCAGCGGATCGACGGGCTGTACGTCGTAATGACCGTAGAACAGGATCGGCCGGCCTTCACCGCCGGTCGTCGCGGTAACCATCGGGTGGCCCGGCGTGTCGTGGATCCGCGCTTCGCAGCCAAGCCCCGCCAGTTCGTCCCGAAGCCATTCTGCGGCGCGACGTGTTTCGGACAGGTAATCCGGGTCGGTCGAGATCGAGGGGATTCGCAGGAATTGCAGCAGTCGGTCGAGGCTGGCGTCGAGATCCGCGTCGATGCGGTCGAGAACGGCGTCGAGGGTCATCCGGGGCTCCGTGAGGCAGGGCTGTCGATTAGTCCTAGACCAGGGCAGGGGGTGGACAACAGTTCGAAAGATTCCAAACTGGACCTCGAAAGGGGTCTTGGTCTAGAACGACCGGACTTGATCCAGATCATGGCGTATACGACCGGGATTGCGGCAATCGGCCATCGTGACAATCCGGCCACCCAGAATACGTTGCGAAAGAATGCGATGGGGAGCAGACCTTGAACTATAACGCCAGCATCGACGCCGCGATCCAGAAACTGCACGACGAAGGCCGCTATCGCACCTTCATCGACATCGAGCGCAAGCGCGGATCGTTTCCCCACGCCACCTGGACTCGTGCCGATGGAACCGAACGTCCCGTCACGGTGTGGTGCGGCAATGACTATCTCGGCATGGGACAGCACCCGGCGGTGCTGGATGCGATGCGCGAAGCGATCGACCGGGCTGGCGCCGGTTCGGGCGGAACGCGCAACATCAGCGGCACCACGGTCTATCACAAACGGCTCGAGGCGGAACTCGCCGACCTGCACGGCAAGGAGGGCGCGCTGCTCTTCACCTCGGCGTACATCGCCAACGACGCGACGCTTTCGACGCTGCCAAAGATATTCCCGGGCCTCATCATCTATTCGGACGAGCTGAACCACGCCTCGATGATCGAGGGCGTGCGCCGGAACGGCGGGGCCAAGCGCATCTTCCGGCACAACGATGTTGCCCATCTGCGCGAGCTGCTGCAGGCCGACGACCCGGCCGTTCCGAAGCTGATCGCGTTCGAATCGGTCTATTCCATGGATGGCGATTTCGGGCCGATCGAGGCGATCTGCGACCTGGCCGACGAGTTCGGCGCGCTGACCTATATCGACGAGGTTCACGCGGTCGGCATGTATGGCCTGCGCGGTGGCGGCGTGACGGAACGCGACCGCATCGCGCACAGGATCGACATCATCAACGGCACGCTGGCCAAGGCTTACGGCGTGATGGGCGGCTACATCGCCGCGTCCGAACGGATGTGCGACGCGGTGCGCTCCTACGCGCCGGGATTCATCTTTACCACGTCGCTGCCGCCCTCGGTCGCGGCGGGCGCGGCGGCAAGCGTCGCGCACCTGAAGACAGACCAGGCGCTGCGCGACCGGCACCAGACGCAGGCGCGAATCCTGAAGACGCGCCTGAAGGGAATCGGTCTGCCCTTCATCGACCACGGAAGCCACATCGTGCCCGTGCATGTCGGCGATCCGGTACACTGCAAGATGCTGTCGGACATGCTGCTCGAGGATTTCGGCATCTACGTTCAGCCGATCAACTTCCCCACGGTGCCCCGCGGGACCGAGCGTCTCCGCTTTACCCCGTCTCCGGTACACGGTCCGCGCGAAATTGATGCGCTTGTTAACGCATTGGACAGTCTCTGGTCGCACTGTGCGCTTAATCGTGCCGAACTCAGCGCCTGACCCGCAATTCCCTGTGTTCAGCATGGGGGAGGCTGTGGTAATTCCCGTCTAACGAAAGTCCATGGTCGCTTTCGCAGGAACCAAAGCGCGGCTTAAGGACTCGATGTGGGCAGGGCGAAGGGATTGGGGGCATGATCGGGCGGTTCCGACAGCAGGACGATCAAATCGAAGACCCCAAGGGCTTTGACGACTACGACATGCGCCTCGGCGACATGATGCGGGGCGAGCGGGCCACGCTGGGCAAGTCTTTGCTCGACGTTCAGCGTGAACTGAAGATCAAGGCCACCTACATCGCCGCCATCGAGAATGCCGACCCCTCGGCCTTTGAGACTCCGGGCTTTATTGCCGGCTACGTACGATCCTATGCCCGGTATCTTGGGCTAGACCCCGAATGGGCGTTCAAGGCGTTCTGCGCCGAGTCGGGCTTTTCGACCGCGCATGGCATGAGCACGGCCGCGTCGAGCAAGCGAACCGAGTCTGACGAGTCGTCGCCTTTCGGCAGCCGCAACTTGGGCATTCCCCATCATCGCGAGAGCTTCCTTGCCCGGATCGAGCCGGGTGCCATCGGCTCGATCGTGGTGCTGGCCGGCTTGATCGGCCTCCTGGGCTATGGGGGCTATGCTGTTCTCAGCGAAGTGCAGCGTGTCCAGGTCGTGCCTGTTGACCAGGCTCCCGACGTGGTCGCCGATATCGATCCGCTCGACGGCGTGACCGCCTCGGCAGGCGAGATGGATGATCCCGCCGTAGCTGCCGCGCGCGAGGGGTTCGACCGGCTCTACCGCCCGCAGGCGCTGGATGTGCCGGTCATCGTCGCGCGCGATGGCCCGATTGGAACGCTCGACCCCGGCAGGTCCGGGAGTTTCATCGGCACCGGGTCCGGAGCGACGCCCGCAACGGCCATTCCCGGCGTGCCCGGCAGCGGTGAGACGCAGCTTGCCGGCGCGGCTGATGTGCCCGACGCCATCAACACCGCGGTGCTAGCCGCCTTGGCAGAGCCGTCGGACGACGCGCCAGCCCCCGTGGTCAAGGCCGAGGACGTGCCCGAGGTGGTCGTCTTCGCCGTGCGCCCGTCCTGGGTCAGGGTGCGCGCGCCGGACGGCACGACGCTGTACGAGAAGATCATGGAAGAAGGCGATCGGTTCGTTCTTCCGAAAACAGAAGAGCCCGCGACGCTGCGGACGGGGGAATCGGGAGCGATCTACTTCGCCATCAACGGCGAACCCTACGGTCCCGCCGGCCAGCCGGGCGCTGTCACCGGCAACCTCGACCTCTCGGCCAACAATCTGACCAGCAACTACGAGGTTGCGAACCTGTCGCGTGACACCGCACTTGCCCGGGTCGTGGCAGAACTGCAGGCGGATCCCCCTTCCATGCCGGGCGAGGCTGCACCGACAGAATAAGGGGGCCTTTCGGGCGCAGCGGCTGGGTTCAAGAGGCCGCACCCGGTTGGCATAGCGCGCCGGAAAGCCTACCTGTCGCACGAGGCAAACCGGAGCGCTTCCATGTCCCTGAACCACGTCCGCCCCTGGAAGAACATCTACCGCAGAAAGTCGCGGCAGATCATGGTGGGCAACGTGCCCGTGGGCGGCGATGCGCCGATCGCGGTACAGACCATGACGAACACCGACGGAACCGACGCAAAGGCGACGCTGAAACAGATCGAGGCCTGTGCCGAGGCCGGCGCTGACATCGTCCGCGTCTCGTGCCCCGACGAGGCAACGTCGCAGGCGATGAAGGAGATCTGCCGCGAAAGCCCGGTGCCGATCGTCGCGGACATCCATTTCCACTACAAACGCGCCATAGAGGCGGCCGAAGCGGGCGCCGCGTGCCTTCGGATCAACCCCGGCAACATTGGTGACGATCGGCGCGTGAAGGAGGTCATCCGGGCTGCCCGCGATCACGGCTGCTCGATCCGCATCGGGGTGAACGCCGGCAGCCTCGAGCGCGACCTGCTCGAAAAATATGGCGAGCCCTGCCCCGAGGCGATGGTGGAAAGCGCGCTCGACCACATCAAGATCCTTGAGGATAACGATTTCCACGAGTTCAAGATCAGCGTGAAGGCATCCGACGTGTTTCTGTCGGCCGCGGCCTATCAGGCCCTCGCCGAGGCAACTGACGCGCCCATCCACCTCGGCATCACCGAGGCGGGCGGCCTGATGTCCGGCACGATCAAGAGTGCGATCGGCCTCGGAAACCTCCTGTGGATGGGGATCGGCGACACGCTGCGGGTGAGCCTCAGCGCCGATCCGGTCGAAGAGGTGCGCGTCGGCTACGAGATCCTGAAGTCGCTGGGGCTGCGCCACCGGGGCGTGAACATCATCTCATGCCCCTCCTGCGCACGGCAGGGGTTCGACGTCATCAAGACCGTCGAGGCGCTCGAAGAGCGGCTGGCCCATATCAAGACGCCGATGTCGCTGTCGATCATCGGTTGCGTGGTGAACGGTCCGGGTGAGGCGCTTATGACGGATGTCGGCTTCACCGGCGGCGGGGCGGGCTCCGGTATGGTCTATCTGGCCGGCAAGCAGAGCCACAAGATGTCGAACGAGCAGATGGTCGATCACATTGTCGAGCAGGTCGAGGCGCGCGCCGTCCAGATCGAGGCAGAGCGCGAAGAAGAAGAGGTGCACGCGGCCGAGTAACTCAGGCCACTTGCGTGTCCTCATCCTCGTCTTCGTCGTCGGGATCCCGATCACCGCGCATCTCGTCATATTTTGCCGAAAGAGCGGATTCCAGATCGGCATTCAGGGCGCGGGCACGCTCCATGTAAGGCTCGTTCTGCGAGATCGGAACGCCCGGCGTCCACAGCTCGGCCAGCTCGCGCAGCGCAGAGCGGTCGATCTGGAAGAAGGCCCGCTCCAGCTCAGCGGCCTCGAACTCGCTGAGGCCGATGTTTTCCAGCACGTAGCGCCCGGCCCGCAACGAGCTGTCGAATACCTCGCGCACGATGTCGTCGGCGCCGGCGCGGTAGAGCTCGTAGACATGGTTGCGGTCATAGGCACGGGCGATGATGTGGAGGTCAGGTCGCGCCTTGCGGGCGTACTTCACGATCGCCGTGACCTTTTTCGGCTCGTCCATCGCCGCCACCAGCACCTTGGCAGTGTCGAGCCCCGCCGCGTGCAGTAGCTCGGGGCGCGTTGGGTCCCCAAAGAAGCCCTTGAAGCCGAACTTGCGCATCAGTTGAACGGTGTCGAGGTCATGGTCCAGCACCGTGGTCTCGAACCCTGCGAGTTGCAGCATCCGGTTCACGACCTGCCCAAAGCGGCCGATCCCGGCGATGATGATGGGCGACTTGTGGTCGATGTCGTCCGCGGGGTGCTCGGTGTCGGGACCGTCTGCGATCCGATTGTTGATCCGCTCCCACAGGATGAAGAAAAGTGGCGTCAGCAGCATGGTCATTGCGACGACCAACAGCAGGAGCTCTCCCAACTCCCGCCCCAGAACGCCGGTCTGGAGCGAGAACGACGTCAGCACGAAACCGAACTCGCCCGCCTGCGCGAGCCCCAGCGTAAAGAGCCAGCGGTCGCGGCGCCCCAGGCTGAAGGCGTGCGCCAACCCATAGAGCACCGCGCCTTTCACAAGCATCAGCCCCAACGCGAGCCCCAGGATCAGAAACGGGCGGTCGAACAGAAGCGGGAATGAAATGCCGGCGCCGACAGTGATGAAGAACAGGCCGAGGAGCAGGCCCTTGAACGGCTCGATGTCCGATTCCAGCTCGTGCCGGAATTCCGAGTTCGCCAGCACCACGCCTGCAAGGAACGCGCCGAGCGCGGGCGACAGGCCGACTAGGGTCATGACGTACGCAATGGAAATGACGATCAGAAGAGCGAGCGCGGTGTATAGTTCGCGCAGCCGCGCGCGGTGGATGTAGCGGAACACGGGCCGTGTGCCGAAGACACCGGCGGCGACGATGGCCGCGACCGCCGCGACCGTCAGCAATGTCAGACCCCAGCCGGGCAAGTTCTGGACGAAGGTTGTCATCGTCTCGGCGTGGGCGGCTGCGGTTGTGTCGCCTGCAACCTCGGCCTGGGCGCCATGATCGGCGACGGTGACACCATGCCCGCTGCTGAGAAGCGGCATCAGCGCCAGCATCGGGATGACTGCGATGTCCTGCGTGAGGAGCACGGAAAAGGAAGAGCGGCCGCCCGCAGTTTGCATCAGCTGCTTTTCGTTCAGGGTCTGCAGAACGATGGCCGTCGATGAAAGGGCCAGGATCATGCTAACCGCAGTGGCTTCGGCCCAAGTGAGACCGATCACGGCCGCCGCGGCGGTGACGAGGCCCATCGTGATGAGGATCTGCGCGCCCCCAAGGCCCAGCAGGCGGTGGCGCATGTTCCAGAGCGCCCGTGGCTCAAGCTCGAGCCCGATGAGGAACAGCATCATCACCACGCCGAATTCTGCGAAATGCTGCAGATCCTGCGTTTCCGCACCGACGAGGCCGAAGACCGGACCGATCAGGATGCCCGCGGCGAGGTAACCCAGCACCGAACCAAGCCCCAGGCGTGCGGCAATGGGCACGGAGATAACCGCCGCAGCGAGGTAGATCAGGGCCTGAAAAAGGAACGATTCCATTCTGTCTCCGTCACCGGGGGTCCGGTGTCGGGTGACCTAGCCGAACCGCCCTCTTTTCCTAGCCCGCGGGGATGGCCAGAACGACCTGTCGACCGCCCTTCACGTATTGCAGCTTGTCGCTGTCGATGGCGCTGACCCGGCCGCCATCTACGCGGTCGCCTACCTTTACCTTCACGAAACGGCCCGAGGGCAGGCGGATCAGCGCGCGGCGGTCCGACTGGGTGCCGTAGACGCCGATCAGGTTCACGCGGTTCAGCCGGATTGTGTCCTGCTCCGTCGCGCGCGAGGCGACCGCGCCTGCCGTCGGGTTACGTGGCGTGACAACCGCAGAGGCCGATGCGACCTGCACCGGCGCCGCCTGGCGCGTCTGCTCGACGGTGCGGGCGAAGTTCGTGGGCCGGTTGCCGGGCCGTAGCGAGCGAGCCACGGCTTCGTCGGTGGCCTCCTCCAGCCCCGGAATGACCGAGGCGATGGCGGCGGCGACAGCTTCGGCCTGCACGGCGCTTTGTTCTTCGCTGATCTGGGGCATCTCGGGCTCGTCGATTGCCCGTTCCGGCCTCGCGCGGGGAGAGAGCGCGGCGAGCAGCACCTCTGCGTCGCTCGGCGTCTGTACGACGCCTTCGGTGGTGTCCTGCGGCCCATCCAGTGAAAGATCGCCGTCCTCCGTGGCCTCATCGAGGTCCGCGCGCCGCGTGACGGCGATGTCATCGGGCCGCGCGAGGGGGGCAGGGCCGACAGCGGCTTGCTCTGTGGCCACAAAAGTTGTTCCAGCAGGCCGTTGCGGTGGAACCGCGGTCGGTTGCCCCTCGGAAACGGGAACGTCGAGGCGGCTTTCTTCGACCGGCGCAGCGGCGTCCGACGTGGGAGCCGGACGGATGGGCGCTTGCGGCGGAACGACAGGAGGCTGTCCCGCGGTAATGCGCACGCCCTGAGGCGAGACGGCGCCTTCGGGCGTGGCCACCACGCGGCCGTTCTCGTCCAGATCGAATTGCGCGCCCGGCGGCGGCGGCGGCGCCAGCGGGGCGGGTGCGGCGAGAGACGCCATCTCGGGCGCGTCGAGTGCTGCGACGCCGTCCTGCACCCGGATCGTGCTGTCGCCCTGCGGTCCTTCGAGCGCGGCGTTGTCAGACGTCGGCGTCTCGGAGCTGCTGGGTGCGGCGGTCGAAACGCCGGTGGCGGCGTATCGCGTGGCTTCTGGCGCGTCTTGCGACCGGCGCAGCGGATCGTCCGGCCCGGGTTCGAGCGCGGCCGTATCGGTGGGCGCGGGTTGCGCGAAGGCGTTCGTGTTGGCCTCGGGCTCAACCTCGGCCGCGCGTTCGACCTCGGCCTCAGGTTCCGTCGTCTCTTCGACAGCAGTGTCATCCTCTGCCGGCGCTTCGACCACCGGCGCGGTCCCTTCGAGAGCCGCGGTGTCGCGGCCAGTCTCGTCGATGGGCCGTGCAGAGGACTGCTCGACAGCGGGCGCCGTGTCGTCCACGTCGTTCATCGACAGGAACGTCCACCAGACGACAACCGCCAGCAGCACCGCAACGACGAGGCCAATCAGGACCGGCAGCATGGCCGAGCCTCGGGATTTCGGCTCGCCACGCATGCCAAAGACGGTCAGCGACTCGGCCTCGCTGAGCGGTGGCTTCGGGTTCGCGCTGCCGGGCGCGGTCGAAAGCGACTTGGCCGCACCGCTGACGCTGTCCGGCGTTTCGACCTTGCGAACGGTAGGAGTGGGCGCGACGCGCCCCGGCGCGGCGCCCCGACCCGAGGGCTTGGGTGCGGCCGGTGCCGTCGTGCGTCGGGTGGGCGGCACGGGGCCTGTCTTGCTCTTCGGTGCGTCCT
>NZ_JBELKF010000063.1:0-20450 GCF_042089775.1 Palleronia sp. | reverse complement strand
TAGCCGTCGTTGAAGACCTTGTAGACCAGCGTCATCGGGTTGTTGGCGGGCTTGTCCTTCAGCACCACGTCGAAGATCGGGAAGGTGTCGAACATCGCATAGGTGATGTTGATCACCAGCAGGAAGAACGCGGTCGGCGCCAGAAGGGGCAGCGTCACGTCCCGAAAGCGCCTCCAACCCGAGCGCGCGTCGATCAGCGCGGCCTCGCGGACCGAGGTGGGGACGGCCTGCAGGCCCGACAGGAAGAAGATGAAGTTGTAGGGGATCTGCTTCCAGACCGAAACCGTGACGAGCGCGATCGCCGTGTCCTGATAGTCGATCCCGACCCGCAGCTCGTGCCCGAAAAGCGCGGCAAGCTGGGTCAGCGGCCCCATGTGCATGTCGAAGAACATCATGCCGATCAGCCCCGCCACCGGCGGCGCAATCGCGTAGACCGAGATCAGAAGCGTCTTGTAGGCCGTGGCCCCGCGGATCACCTTGTCGGCCTTCACGGCCAGCAAGAGTCCGAAGCCCAGCGACAGCGCCGTCACGATCGCGCAGAAGAACGCGGTGAAGGCGGCGGTGCTGGCATACTGGCTGGAGGTCACGGCGGCGGTGTAATTCTCGATCCCCACGAAGGTCGCGCCGAAGCCGAACGGGTCTTCGATGTAGAAGGACGAGGTCACGGCCTGGACCGAGGGCCAGTAGAAGAAGATCACCACAACCGCGAGCTGCGGCATGAGGAAGAGCCACGGCGTCAGCGGGCGGTCGAACTGAACGCGCTTGGCGGGGTTCGGCGTCTCGGCGGCGTACCAGGCGCGCAGGCGCGGCAGAAGCGCGCGATTTCCGGACACGGTACGAACAGGCATGTCGGTCATTGAAAGCCCCGATCTTGCTGGTGGGAGCCGCCGTCCCGGGGGCGGCCGCTCCAATGGGGAAGGCGGACCCGGGCGTTTGCCCGGACCCGCCCGTCATGCACAGAGGGCCAGGTCAGCTCGACGTCTTGGCGAAGCGCGCCAGGAGCTGGTTGCCTTCGGTCTGGATCGTGTCGAACGCATCCTGAACCTCGACCTCTCCCGAGAAGATGCGGTTGAACTCACGCTCCATCACGGTGCGGATCTGGGGGTAGAAGCCCAGGCGGTAGCCCTTGGTCCACTCGCCGCCGTCCAGCATCAGCTGCTGGATGCCGACCTCGGCCACCGGCTGCTCGTCGTAGTAGCCCTGGCTCTTGGCCAGCTCGTAGGCGGCCTCGGTCACGGGGACGTAGCCGGTGTTCTTGTGCCAGTAGACCTGCGTTTCGGGCGAGGTCAGGAAGGTGAAGAACTGCGCGGTGCAGGTGTTCTCGGCCTCGGACTTGCCGGCCATGGCAAACAGCGCGGCGCCACCGATGAAGCTTTGCGTGCCGGCACCCTCGATCGCGTCCCAGTAGGGCATGAAGTCGGCGCCGAATTCGAAATCGGCCGACTGCTGGAGACCACCGAACGACCCGGACGAGCCGATCCACATGGCGGCCTCGCCTTCCTCGAAGGGCTTGAGGTTGTCGGCCCAGCCGGCGCCGTAGAAGCCGTAGAGCCCGTCGTCGGCCCATTCCTTCAGCTTCTCGAACATCATGACCTGGTTTTCGTCGTTGACGATCAGCTCGGTGCCTTCGACGCCGTCATAGCCGTTGTTGTTCGTGGCGAACTGCTGGTTGTTCCGCGACTTGAAGTTCTCGACCATCATCCAGGTCAGCTGCGAGGCGGTCAGCGGCGTGTAGCCGGCCTCTTTCAGTGCGGGGGCGATCTCTTCGAACTCTTCCCAGGTGGTCGGGGGCTCGACGCCGGCCTCCTCGAAGGCGGCGGTGTTGTAGTACATGATCGGCGCCGACGAGTTGAACGGCATGCCGATGAACTTGCCGTCGCCGTCGGCGTAGAAGTTGCGCACGCCGGCGATGAAGTCGTCACGGTTGAACTCTTCGCCCGCGCCAGTGATCAGGTCCTCGGCGGGGATGGTCGCGCCCTCGGCGGCGATGATGGTCGCGGCGCCGGCGTCGAAGACCTGCAGGATGTTCGGCTGCTCGCCCGAACGGAAGGCGGCGATGCCCGAGGACAGCGCCTCTTCGTAGGTGCCGCGCGACACGGGGGTCAGCTTGCAGTCTTCCTGCGATGCGTTGAACTGCTGGGAGATCTCGTTGATCACCTCGCCGTTGCGGCCGCCCATGCCGTGCCACCAGCTGATGTCGGTCTGCGCCATGGCCGTGGAGGCGGTCAGCGCGAATGCGATCGTTGTCGCCGTGGTCTTCATCATGTCCCTGGTCCCTTCAGAATGTCGTCTGAGGAGCGGCACTAAGCACGGCCTGTAACGTTTCCATCCCATTTTCGTGAAGGTTTTTTAACAGGCACGGCGCCCCGGACACAGGGGACCGAACCGCCGGGGCCGGCACCGCAAGCGAGGCTGCGGAACCCGGCTGCAACCTCAAGGGCGTGGCGATGCGGGGCCGGAACCGGACGCGGCCATCCGGCTTTCCTGAGCAGGCGCTGCGGCCGCGGCGTCCATCTCCTCGCGGAATCCGCCCGTGAGGCTTCACCGCGAGGTTCAGATGCCGCGATATTCCCTTACCGCCACAGCCGCCATCCTTGGGTCCGTGATCGGGGGCAGCGCCAGCGCGCAGGCGCCAGAGTCCCTGCCGCCCGTCTCGGAACAGCTCGAGAACCCCACGAGCGCCGACGTCACCATCGTCGGCAGCATCCTCGAGCCCGCACAGCTCGCGCCCACGCCCGAGCGGCTGGACCGGCTGTCCCTGCCCCAGGGGTTCGAGATCTCGGTCTTTGCCGAGGGGCTGGTCAACCCGCGGATGCTTGCCGTGGCCGATGACGGCACCGTGTATGTCACCCGCCGCGCGGTCGGCGACGTGGTCATGCTGCGCGACGAAGATGGCGACGGCATCGCCGATGTGGAAAAGACCGTCGCCAGCCGCCCCGACATGCACGGCATCGCCATAGACGGCGAGACCGTCTACCTTGTCACGGTCGGCGAGATCTATCGCACCACGCGCCGCGAGGACGGCACGCTCGAGCCCCTGGGCGAGCCGATCGTGAGCGACCTGCCTGCCGGCGGTCAGCACCCGAACCGCATGGTCGTCGTGGGGCCGGACGGGTTGCTTTACGTCTCGGTCGGGTCGACCTGCAACGCCTGTGGCGAGACGGACCCGCGCAACGCCACGATGATGCGGATCGCGCCGGATGGCAGCCGGTCCAGCATCTTTGCCAGCGGGTTACGCAACACGATCGGCTACGGGTTCGAGCCTGCTTCGGGCGAGCTGTGGGGGATGGATCATGGCATCGACTGGCTCGGCGACAACGAGCAGCACGAAGAGCTGAACCACCTCGTCGAGGGCAACAAGTACGGGTGGCCCTATGTCTACGACGACGGCCAGTTCAACCCGCAGGACGAGCCGCCCGCGGGCATAACGCTTGAGGAATGGGCGGCCGAAAGCGCCGATCCCGTCGCCCTGTACGTGCCCCACGCGGCGCCCATGCAGATGGCCTGGTATACCGGCGACGCCTTCCCCGAGGAGTATCGCGGCGATGCCTATGTCGCGATGCGCGGCTCGTGGAATCGGCGGCCGCCTTCGGGCTACGAAGTGATGCGGCTCGACTTCGAGGATGGCGAGCCGGTGGGCCTGGAGCCTTTCATCACCGGCTTCCTGATGGAGGACGAGGAAAGCCCCTCGGGCTGGGGCCACCTTGGCCGGCTTGCCGGGCTCGCGGCGGGGCCGGACGGTGCGCTCTACCTGTCGGACGACACCAACGGCGTGATCCACCGGATCGTCTATACCGGCGACGGCTCGGGCCAAGGCGCTTCGGAGGCCACCAACGCCGAGGGCGAGGTCAGCATGTCCGGGGAGGACACGGCAGAGGCCCCCGCGAGCACAGAGAACGCCTTGGCGACCGAGATCCTGTCGGCGCAAGGCGGGGCGGTCGACGTGACCTCGCCCGCATTCGGGGACGGAGAGGCGATCCCGGCCAAGTACGCGGCCGAGCAGCAGGACATCTCGCCCCCGCTCGACTGGGCCGAGGGCCCCGAGGGCACACAAAGTTACGTCGTGATGGTCGAGGACCCGGACGTATCCGAAGAGCCGCCCTTCATTCACTGGCTGATCTACGACATCCCCGCCGATGTCACCGCGCTGCGCGAGGGGGTGCCGGGTGCGCCCGAACTGCCCCTGCCCGAAGGGGCGAAGCAGGGCGCGAACGACCACGGCACCACCGGCTGGTTCGGGATGCGCCCGCCGCAAGACGACCCGGCGCATCACTACCACTTCCAGGTCTTCGCGCTCGACACGATGCTGGACCTGCCGCACGGCGCCAGCCGGGCTCGGCTGATCGACGCGATGGAGGGGCACGTCCTGTCCACCGGCGAGCTCGTGGGCACCTACGAACGGTGACGGACACGAGGGCGGCGGCTGGATCGGCCGCCGCCCTGCTTTGCAAGCGATTTCTCGCCCGACATAACACCTGCGTGACTCTCGGCCGGAACTTCGCTTGCGCCTGCGCCTTGTGTTGGCAACGGAGGGAGGACCGACGAATGCAGAGCAATGCCGCCATCTCTCGCAGCAGCGCGACCGCCGATCTCGGGCGGCGTCGGCTGGGTGGGCGGTCCTGCGACATCCGCGTCCGTCCCGACCGTTGCGACCGAAGCCCGGATCGCTCGGCGCGCGCCCAGATCATGCGGACCCACCGTCTCGCTTTCACGCGCGACCTCGGCACCAAGACTGCCGCAGCCGACGAGCCACGCTGAACCCACGCATCCAGGAAAGGACCTGTCATGGCAGACCAACGCGACCCGAAGAACACCACCACGACCACCGGAACCCGCACGGGCACGGGCACCGACGCGACCCACAACCGCGCAAACCCGAACACCACGCACAACACCGGCAAGAAGGACAGCGGCGGCATCGGCAAGTGGCTCGGGATCGCCGCGGCCGTCATCATCCTGCTGTTGCTGCTTGGCTGGCTGCTGGGATGGTTTGCCGAGGACACCGCCGAAATCGAGACCGTCAACCCGACCGTGACCGAAGAGCCGGCCGTCGGCGAGGACGTCGAAGTCGTCGAGTAACAGGCACCACGCCCGTAGCTTTCCGCGCCGCAGGTGTTGCGCCTGCGGCCGGCTGACGAGGGCCGCGCGACACCGCTCGGAGTGCCATGCGCTGCCCCTCCCCCCGCGCCTTCGCCGCGGGGGGATATCTTTTGCACCGCCCCAGAAGACGGCACAGATCCGCGCCGCCTTGCCGTAAGAAAGAGGCTTCCGTTCATTGCGCATCCAAGGCGTCACCCCGAAGCAGTTCCTTCTAGAGCTCTACGCAGCAATCAACGACGACAACGTCTTCAACGGCGCCGCAGCGCTCGCCTTCTACCTGACGCTGGCGATCTTCCCCGGCTTCATCTTCGTGATGAGCGTCCTTCCCTACCTTCCCATCGAGGACGTCGACCGCGAGATCATGAGCGTGGTCGGACGCGCCCTGCCCCCGGCCTCGGCCGAGCTGCTGGAAAGCGTCGTCAACGAGGTGATGGAGCAACAGCGGGGCGGCCTGCTGTCCTTCGGCCTGATCGCGACGCTGTGGGTGGCGTCGTCGGGCATGTACGCGATCATGCAGCAGCTCAACATCACCTACGACGTCAAGGAAGCCCGCAGCTTCATCCGCGGACGCGCGACCGCCATCGTGCTCAGCCTGGTCTTCGGCGCGCTCGTGATCGTGGCCTTTTCGCTTGTGGTCATGGGCGACCTGGTCAGAACCGGGATTGCCGAGCAGTTCGGCAACACGGGGACGATGGGGCTGGGCTTCACGGTGTTCCGATGGGTCGTGGTCGGCGGGACGCTGCTGCTGGGCCACGCATTCTTCTACAAGTTCGGCCCGAATGTAGAACAGCGCTTTCGCTTCATCACGCCCGGCAGCGTGTTCGGAAGCATCCTGCTGGTGCTCGCCTCGCTGGCGTTCTCTTTCTACATCCAGGATTTCGGCAATTACGACGCCACCTACGGCAGCATCGGTGCGGTGATCATCCTGATGCTCTGGCTCTACATCGCGGGGTTCGTCATCCTCGTCGGGTCCGAGATCAACGCCCTGCTCGAACACCACAGCCCCCACGGCAAGCAGCTGGGCGAAAAGAAGCAGCCCGAAAATTGATCCACAACATCGGAACGGCGGGCGGAACCCTCGGCGGGGTCTCCAGTTGAAGAACGACGCGCTTTCGCGTGTCGAGGACAATCCGGATCCGACCCGAGGCACATGAACGGTATCAAGCGCGGCCCGCCATCACTCCCGCAGGCGCTTTCATCATGCAGAACGTCCCTCGCCCCCTGCCGAACGCGGGCGGCACACTTTGGGCTGCGAGGCGGTGCGACATGATCCAGATCGACCTTGGCAGCCTTTTCACGCTGCTCGTCCCCTACTTCAAGGCCGTGCATATCCTGGCGCTGTTCATCTGGTGCGGCGGGCTTTTCGCGCTGCCGCTCATGCTGGCGAGCCACAAGCCCGAGAACACGATCAGGGAATATGTCCGCATCCGCCGCACGACGCACCTGACCTACACGATCGTCGTCACGCCCGCCGCCGTTGTCGCCGTCGTGGCCGGAACGTGGCTGATCTTCTTCCGCGAGGTGCTGGTCCCCTGGCTCTACGCCAAGCTTCTCTTCGTCGTGCTTTTGGTCTGCGTCCATGCATGGATCGGGCACATCCTCGTCTCGGTGGCCGAAAGCAACCGCGAGAAGCAGCCGCCCCCCGCGATCGTGCCGATCCTGGCCGCCCTGGTGCCGATGCTGGTCATCCTGACCCTCGTGCTGGGCAAGCCGGACCTTTCGGGCATCACGTTCCCGGACTGGCTGACCGAGCCGCGGGACGGTCAGTTCCCCTTCGAAGTCCCCAGACGATAGTCAAAGACGAGCTTGCCGCCATGCCATCCCGTGAGACCCACCATCATCAAGCTCAGGCCCGAGATGAGGATGCCGTATGGCAGCACCGCCTCTTCATAGCCATAGAGCCGATGGGCCCAGTTCGCGGCCAGCAGGCCCAGGAGGGTCACGGCGATGATCGCGTGGGTCCAGGGCGCGGCGCGGGCGCGGATACCGCTGGCCAGAAGCAGCTCGGCCGTGCCCGAGAACGCGGCGAGCATGCCGAACATGAACCCGGTCCCCGCAGCCCAGAGTGCGGCACGCGCCCAGAACGCGTCGCCCGTCCACCAGTAGAACAGGTCCGCGCCGAATGCGCAGAAGGTCAGCGCGATGGGGAACGCCACGCTCATCGCGTGGATCGGGTGACCGACGATCGAGATCTGGGACTCGGTCTCGTCGAAGCCCGGCCGGTCCGTGATCGGGTCGACCAGCTTCTCGTCTTCCTGCGGGTCGTCCTGGGCTGTGTCCTGCGGCATCATCGGCTCCTGAAGGTGTTGGTCCTTGGCGCAACGCCCGTCGCCCTCGCCGGTTGCGAGGGCGCGATGTCGACGGTCGATCCGGCGGGCCCGGCGGCGCGGCACATCGCGATGCTCTGGTGGGTGATGCTTCTGGGCGGCACCGCGATCTTCGTCTTTGTGATGGCCCTCATCGCATTCGCGTTCCTGCGGCGGAGCGAAGGCTCGAAGGGGTCCGAACGCGTCTGGATCATCGGACTTGGACTTGGGTTCACCATGTCGATCCTCGCGGCCCTCCTTGCCTACGGCCTTTTCGTAGGCGAGCGACTGCTGCCGCGGATCGGCGACGAGGTCGTCTCGGTCAATGCCGAGGGCCGCCGCTGGGCCTGGACCTTCACCTATGACGACGCCCCCGAACGCGTGACCGAGGACGAACTGCACATCCCCGCCGGCAGACCCGTGGATGTCGCGATTACCACGACCGACGTGATCCACAGCTTCTGGGTGCCGCGCCTTGCCGGCAAGCTCGACGCGATCCCCGGCCACGTCAACGTCCTGCGGATCGAGGCGGACCTGCCGGGGCGCTATCCCGGCGCGAGCAGCGAATTCAGCGGCGACGGCTATGCCGGGCACGAATTCGCGGTCATCGCCCACGACCCCGAGGGGTGGCAGCAATTCCTGACAGGAACGAACGAATGAACACGCTCGAGCGGCACCGCAAGTTTCAGAAGATCTGGGCCTCGAATCCCGGCTGGAAGGGGTGGTTCTCGACCGTGAACCACACCGACGTGGGGCGAATGTTCCTGCTGACGTCGTTCTTCTTCTTCGGTGTGGGCGGCGTGCTGGCGATGCTGATCCGCGCACAGCTCGCGACGCCGGACTCGGCCTTCGTCGGCCCGGAGGTCTACAGCCAGTTCTTCACGATGCACGGGACCATCATGATGTTCCTGTTCGCCATCCCGACCTTCGAAGGGATGGCGATCTACCTGTTGCCGAAGATGCTGGGGACCCGCGACCTCGCCTATCCGCGGCTGACGGCCTACGGCTACTGGTGCTACTTCTTCGGCGGCTCGATGCTGCTCGCCTCAATGGTGCTGGGGATCGCGCCGAACGGCGGCTGGTTCATGTATCCGCCGCTGACGGGGCCGGTCTTTTCGCCGGGCATCAACACCGACTTCTGGCTGCTCGGCATCACATTCGTCGAGATCTCGGCGATGGCCGCCGCGGTCGAGCTGTCCGTTTCGATCCTGCGCTACCGGGCGCCCGGCATGACGCTGGCCAAGATGCCGATCTTCGCCTGGTACGCGCTGGTCACCGCGCTGATGATCCTGATGGGCTTTCCGCCGCTGATCCTGGGATCGATCCTGCTGGAGCTCGAGCGGGCCTTCGGGCTGCCCTTCTTCCAGGTCGACCTGGGCGGAGACAGTCTTCTCTGGCAGCATCTCTTCTGGCTCTTCGGCCACCCGGAGGTCTACATCATCTTCCTTCCGGCGGCGGGCGCGGTATCGACCATCCTGCCGGTCATGGCACGCACGACGCTGCTGGGCTACGTCTGGATCGTCGCCGCGGCGGTGGCGTTGGCGTTCCTCAGCTTCGGGCTGTGGGTGCACCACATGTTCACCACGGGCATTCCGCAAATGGGGCTCGCCTTTTTCTCGGCGGCTTCGACTCTGGTGGCGGTGCCGACGGGCGTGCAGGTCTTTGCCTGGATCGGGACGCTGTGGAAGGGGCGTCCGCAGCTTCTCTTGCCGATGCTGTATATCCTCGGCTTCTTCATCACCTTCGTGATCGGGGGCCTGACGGGCGTCATGGTGGCGATCGTGCCCTTCGACTGGCAGGCGCACGACACGTACTTCATCGTGGCGCACCTTCACTACGTGCTGTTCGGCGGCTTCGTCTTCCCGATCCTCGCGGCCGTTTATTACTGGCTGCCCCACATGACCGGGCGGCAGCGGCTTTTCCGCATTGGCGAGGTCGCCTTCGCCCTCATCTTCTTCGGCTTCCACGGCACGTTCCTGGCGATGCACTGGGCCGGCCTTCTGGGCCAGCGGCGGCGTATCTTCACCTATGATGCCGATGCCGGCTGGACCGTCATCAACCTGATCTCGTCGGTCAGCGGGTTCATCATGGCGTTTGGCCTGGGAATGGTGCTGCTCGACGTGGTGCTGAACTTCTTTGCGTCCCTGTGGTCGCGGCGAAATCCCTGGAACTCGGGGTCGCTTGAATGGGCGATGATCACGCCCGCGCCGAACTACAACTTCGCGAGCCTTCCGCATGTCGAACAGCGCGACCCGCTGTGGCATGACCCCGGACTGGCGGTGCGCCTCGCACGGGGCGAAGGATACCTGTCGGTGCCGCGCCACAACCGGCGCGAAACGCTGACGGTCGAGGCGGCGCGTGGCACGCCCGACTACATCGTGGTCTATCCGGGCAACACGCGGCTGCCGATCCTGATGTCGGCCGTCACGGGGCTGTTCTTCCTGTCCTTCCTGCTCAAGCAATACTGGTTCGCGCCGATCCCCCTCATCGGGGTCATGGCGCTGGCTCTCTACTGGGTCTGGATGCTGGGGCACCGGCACGACCTTGGGGACGACGACATCGGCCACGGCATCGCCCTGCCCCACGCGGGCGAGGTCGATCGCGCGCCGGGATGGTGGGGCTCGCTGTTCCTTCTCGTCGCGAACGGCGTCTTCTTCGGCTCGCTGATCTTCGGCTACGGCTTCCTCTTCACGGTCGCGCCGGGCTGGCCGCCGCCGGAGTGGCTCGAGCCCTCGATGATCGAGCTGGTCGGAGGCATCGCCGGCGCCTTCGTCGCGACGATCGGCATAAGGATCGCCATCCACAGCAACCGCAAGAGCGGTTCGGCCTGGGCCGGACTGATGGTCGCGGCCGCGGGCACGCTGGCGGTGATCCTCGCCATGGTTGCGCTGATCCTGCGGGCGCCGCCGCCGACCGAGCATGCCTATAACGCGACGCTCGTGGTCCTTGGCGGCTACGGGTTGCTACACGCGCTGCTTCCGATGCTGATGCTTGGCTTCCTTGCCGCGCGGCTCCAGCGCGGCTTCATCTCCGCACGGCGGCGGGCGGAGCTGCCGATCGCCGGCATCTGGATCGACTACATGGCGGTCGTCACGGCGCTCACGCTGATCGCGGCCCACGCGCCGGGATATCTGGCATGAGAGACATGGTGCGCATCCTGATCGGCCCGACGGCCTGGCTCGCCGCCTTCAGCGCGGTTTACGGTCTGCACGGGATCGCCTGCTCCTTCGGCTGGGCCGACGCCGGGCTCTGGGGCTTCACGCTCATGCGCGTCGCCCTCGCCGCGGCATGGCTGGCCTGCACCATGGTCCTCGTGCTGATCCTCGTCGGGCTCTACCTGCCCCGCTTCGCCTCGCGATCGAGCTTCGTCCAGAAGGTCAGCAGGGTGACGGGCTGGGTCGGCCTCGTCGCGACGCTCTGGTCGCTGCTTCCCGTGGTCGCCACCTCGACCTGCGGCTGAGATACCGGCCTCGGCCGTTGTATGGCCGATTGAGATCACAACTGAGCTGGACCTGAGTGTCGCTGTCACAGGACTGGCTGTTCCGGCCTTGTCAGCCCCTGATCCGCTTCTCTGCAGGTGTCCTTCGTCGCGGCGTGGGGCTGCGTGACATTCCGTAGCGGCACCTGCGGCCGAGCACGGCTGCGGAAACTGAATATCAACTTCCGCGCGTCAGAGTTCCCACAGCAAAACCCCCGGGGGGAGGAGCGCCGAAGCACGGGTTCCGTGCATCGAAGCTGTGAGTGGACATGAGGGATTCAGGAATGAGACTTACCGTCACAAAGAAACTTATCGGCCTGGTTGGCCTTACCGTACTGATTTTCATTTCGATTTCAGTATTCGACATCGTGAAGCTGCGCAGAGTCATGGTCAACGATCGGGAAGAGGTCGTGAAATTCCAGGCGGAAAGCGCCGCATCCATTGCCACCGCGTTCATGGAAAAGGCGGCCGCGGGAGAGATGACAGAGGCCGAGGCAAAGGCCCGCGCCAGCGAAGCGATCGGGGCGATACGCTACGGGAACGACGACTACATCTTCGTGAACGACACCGCCGCAATCATCGTCACGCATCCCAGCGAAGCCCTCATCGGGCAGTCCCAGTGGGAGAAGCAGGATGCCAACGGCGTCTTCCTGTTTCGCGAGCTGGTCGCGCGCGCTCAAGAAGGCGGCGGCTTCACGCCCTATCTCTGGCCTCGCGCGGGCTCTGATGAACCCATCGCCAAGATCAGCTACTCGAAGCTGGTGCCCGGCTGGGACTGGGTGATCGGGACCGGAGTCTACGTCGAAGACCTCGAAGCGAACGCCGCGCCGGCACTGCGGAGCGAGATAATCTCATCGGTTGTGCGGGTGACGGCCCTGCTGGCCTTCATGATCATCTGTGGATGGTTCATCGCCCGCAGCATCGCCCGACCCCTCAACAAGATGGCAGGAGCCATGCAGCGCGTGGCCGCCGGCGACCTCGAGGTCGACCTTCCCACGGGGCGGCGGGACGAGATTGGCGTATTGGCAGACTCAGCCAGCGAGATGATCCAGAGCCTCACCTCGATGAGCGCTGCAGCCGAGAAGCTTGCGAAAGGGGATCTGACCGCCGATGTCGAACCGCGCTGCGAAAACGACCGGCTCGGCGTGGCGCTCCGGAACATGACGAACAAGCTGCGTGACGTGATCTCGAACGCCGAGATCAGCGCGCGCTACGTGGCGCAAGGTGCGGACCAGATGAGCGCAACCTCCGAGCAGCTGTCGGCGGGCGCCAGTCAGCAGGCCTCGGCCGCGCAGGAGGCGTCGGCTTCGGTGGAGCAGATGGCGGCCAATATCCGCCAGAGCGCCGACAACGCCAGCCAGACCGAGAAGATCGCGACGCAGAGCGCTGTCGAGGCAAGGAAGTCCGGCGAGGCCGTGGGGAATGCGGTCCGCGCAATGAAGACGATCGCCGAGAAGATCAACATCATCCAGGAGATCGCCCGCCAGACCGATCTTCTGGCGCTGAATGCGGCGGTCGAGGCGGCCCGTGCCGGGACCCACGGCAAGGGGTTCGCGGTCGTGGCCAGCGAAGTGCGCAAGCTCGCCGAGCGGTCTCGCCAGGCCGCAAGCGAGATCGGGCGGCTCTCGGGCGAGACAGTCGAGGTCTCGACCGAGGCTGGGCGGATGCTCGACACGCTGGTGCCGAACATCCAGCGCACGGCGGACCTGGTGCAGGAAATCAGCATGGCCACGCGCGAGACGACGATCGGCGCCGAGCAGATCAACCAGGCAGTCCGCGAGCTCGACAAGGTGATCCAGCAGAACGCGGCGGCGGCCGAGCAATCAGCGGCTACGAGCCAGGAACTGGCTGCGCAGTCGACACAGCTGACCGGCGTGATCGGCTACTTCCGCGTAGGCGACAGGGGCAACGCCGCCCGACTCCAGCCCGGCGCAACAGCAGGAAAGGTGCATCCGATCCACGCTCCGCGCGCAGCAGTAGCCCGACCGGAGAAGGTTGCGCAACCTGCGACCCCGTCCAGCAACGGCTATGACCTTGATCTGGTGGAAGACGTCTGCGACCAGGACTTCCAGCGCTACGCGGGCTGAGAATCCGCGTGGGGGGCGGGACGCCCCACCCCCCACGATTCTACCAGCGGCTGGCGGACCGCGCGACGGAACACAGTGGAAAATAGCCCGTCATGATCGAGGGCCGCTTACGAAGCGATGCCGGCCGCTCGACCGGCGGGATATGGGTCTCTTGATCGCCACGGGACGAGCGCCTGGCCCAGTTCGGCACATCATCCGCGACGGAACACTGCAATGCAGCTCCTCCACCAGTCGCCGCCTTGCGCACTCGTTTCAAGCATGGCCCGGTGTCTTGGCGGCTTCCTGCGGAGGCGAACGTCGTTCGGCCAACGCATTCGCGCCGAGAAGCATTGCGATCACCACTGCGCCGACGGCCTCGACAGCGAGGCTTGGCCAGAACACGCCAATCACCGCCAGCATCGCCAGGATACGCTGCCACCAGGGCATGGGCGCGAACAGGAAACCCTCGAGCGCGGCGGCGAAGGCTACCAGCGCCAAGACCGCGATCAACCCGTTCCACAGGACCAGAGGCAGCGGTCCGCCGACGATGATCGGCTCGTTGAAGACCATGAAGAGCGGGACGAGGTAGAGTCCCTTGGCGAACTTCCACGCCTGCACCGAGGTCTCCATCGGTGGTGAGCCGGCGATCGCCGCCCCCGCGAACCCGGCCAGAGCCACGGGGGGCGTCACATTCGAGTCCTGGCTCCACCAGAAGACCACCAGATGCGCGACCAGCAGCGGGATGCCGAACGTCTCGGTCAGGGCCGGGCCGACGAGGATGATGAGCACGATGTAGGCGGCCGTCACCGGCAGTCCCATCCCGAGGATCAGGCTCGCGATCACCACCAGAAGCAGCGCCAGCAGAAGGTTGCCCCCCGAGAAGGCGAGCATCATGGCCGAGAATTTCAGCCCCAGCCCGGTCAGCCCGACGACGCCAACGATGACGCCCGCCACGGCACAGGCCGCCGACACCGCGACGGCGTTGCGGGCGCCAAGCTCCAGCGCTTCGAGCGTCTTGGCCACACCGACCTTCAGAAGCGCCACCCCCCCTGCCCAGGTGGGGCCGCGCCTCACGAAGGCGAAGATCGCGCGCAGCACAGCCGAGGCCACGACCGCAAGGATGGCGTAAAAGCCCACGCGCATCGGCGAGTAGCCTGCCACCAGCAGCCAGACCAGCACCCCGAGCGGCAACAGGAAGTGCCACCCGTCCGCCAACACCTCGCGCGTGCGCGGCAGTTCCGAGGCCGGCAGCCCCTCAAGCCCGCGCTTCACAGCGGCGATGTGGACCAGAAGATAGACAGTCCCGAAATAGAGGAAGGCGGGGAATATCGAGATCATGACGATCTCGATATACGGGGTCCGGGTGAATTCGCTGATCAGGAAGGCGCCTGCGCCCATGAGGGGCGGCATGATCTGTCCGCCGGTCGAGGCGGCCGCCTCGATGCCACCGGCCTGTGCGGGGCGGTAGCCCAGCCTCTTCATCAGCGGGATCGTGAAGGCGCCGGTGGTCACAACGTTCGCGATGGCGCTGCCCGAGATCGAGCCCATGCCAGCCGACGCGATCACCGCCGCCTTTGCAGGGCCGCCGCGCTGACGCCCGGTGGTGGCGTAGGCCAGGTCGATGAAGAACTTGCCCGCGCCGGTGACTTCAAGGAACGCGCCGAAGAGGACGAAGATGAAGATGAAGGTCGCCGCCACCCCCAGCGGAATGCCGTAGATCCCTTCGGCACCGAGGGTCAGCTGGCTCGCCAGCCGTTCGAGCGAATAGCCCCGGTGGTTCAGGATGCCGGGCATCAGGTCCGACAGGAACGGCAGCTCGCCCCGGTTTCCGGCGAAGGCATAGACGATGAAGACCGCCCCGATCGCCGTGATGGTCCCGCCGATCGCGCGGCGCGACGCCTCGAGCACGACAATGGCCGTGACGATGCCCACCGCAATGTCCTGGGGACGGGGGAAGATGGCGTTCGCGATCGCGTCGATATTCGCCGGGACCCAATAGCCCACCAGCACGCCGCAGAGGATGAGCGGACCATCGATGGCCCAGCCGACCACGCCGCGGCGGCGCTCCCGGGTGACGGGGAACATGAGAAAGCAGAGGACGAGGATGAAGCCCAGGTGGATGGGGCGCTGATAGAACAACCCCAGCGGCTGGATGCCGGCGGAATAGAGCTGAAACAGCGACAGCGCGATCCCGACGATCGAGATCGCGATCAGGACCGCCCTCGGCTGAACCGCCGCGACGCTGACTTTTTCCACCCCCGGTTCTTCCATGCAGTGCTACTCCAAAGCGATGTGTACGCGTCGATGCTCGGCCTGCTGGGACAGCGAGACTTCGGCGTCCTCGGTCCGCAGGCGGTGATCGACAGCCATGCTCCCGGCCCTCAGGACGTAGGCGCCACCGGGCACGGGCTCGTCGATATCGAGGATCCAGTAGCCCCCCTCACCGTCCGAGACCTGCCTGCCCCGGCCAGGTATGTGGCCGAGCCCGGCGGCGAAATCGGGCTGGTGAGACTTGACGAGGACCATCCGGCCGTCGCGATTCTCGTAGCAGTCGGCGACCTCGAACCCCTGCACCGAGTGACGCCAGAGCACGCACCAGCCCGCGCCCTGCGCGACAGGAAGGCGGGCGATCTCGGTCCCGTCGTCCAGCCGGGCCGTCAGTTCGGACGCCCCGACAGGCGCGGTGAGCAGGAGGGCAAAGAGCCCTCCAGCGACGAAACTGCGCATTATTCCCGAAGATCGTCGGGAATGTCGGCGCCGGTCTCTTCGAAGTAGCGGATCGCACCGGCGTGCAGCGGCACCGGAGTCGCCGACATGGTGAACTCGACCGTGGTCTCTTCGGCGGCGGGGTGCACCGCGCGAAGCTCTTCGATGTTCTCGTACATCGCCTTCGTGATCTGGTAGACCGTCTCTTCATCCATTTCGGACGAGACGACCAGGACGTTCGGCACGCCGATGGTCGAGATGTCCTCTTCCACGCCTTCGTAGGTGCCGCTGGGCAGCGACAGTTCGGTGAAGGTCGGATCAGCCTCCTGCGCCGCGGCCACCTGCTCGTCGGTCAGCGGGATCATCCGGATGTCCTGCGTCGTGGCGAGGTTCAGGATTGATGACGTGGGCGCGCCGACGCTCCAGAACCCGGCGTCGACGTCGCCGTTGGCCAAAGCGTCCGCCGTTTCGTTGAAGTTCAGGCGCTGCGCGGTGAAGTCGTCGAAGGACATGCCGTTCGCCTCGAGGAGCGTCTGGGCGTTCACCTCTGTCCCCGAGCCCGGCGCACCGACCGACACGCGCTTGCCCTCGAGATCCTCGAGCGACTGGATGTCTGAATCCGCAGTCGTCACGATCTGCACCATGTTGGCATAGAGCGACCCGATCGCACGGATCATCGGCAGCTGCTGCCCCTCGAATCGGCCGGTGCCCGCATAAGCCTGCTGCACGGTGTCGGCGAGGCCAATGGCGAGGTCGGCGTCGCCGGTGGCGATCAGGCCCATGTTTTCGACCGAGGCGCCGGTGACTTCGGCAGTCGCGCTCATCCCTTCGACGTGGTTGTTGATGACCTCGGCAAGGCCACCACCCATCGGGTAGTAGACGCCGCCCGTCCCGCCCGTCGCGATCGACAGCTGCGATTGCGCGACGGCCGGACCGGCCGCAAGCGCCGCAAGAACCGTGATTGCACGAATGTGTAGCATGTTTTTATCCTCCCTTGGTCTGTCGCGGTCGAGCCTATCCGGACCCTGCCCGGTTGCAACCTCCTTAATGGCCAGTCGCAGCGCGGACACGGAGGCCGTCGCCTCAGCTTTCTTGGATCGCGTCCAACGGAGCGTCGAGCGTGAACAACACGCCGGAAGGCAGGTATTCGATCCGGGCCGTGCCCGCCGTCTCTGCCGCGACGCCCCCTTCGATCAGCATCGAGCCGAAGCCCCTGCGGGTGGGCCGGGACACGACCGGGCCTCCGGCCTCTGTCCAGGAGAACCGCAGGATCGACGCGTCGTCCCGCGTTTCTACGCTCCAGCCGATGCTGACACGGCCGGAATCGACGGAGAGCGCGCCGTACTTCGTCGCGTTCGTCGCAAGCTCATGCAGCGCAAGAGAGAGCGCGAGAGCGGCACGCGAGTTCAGCGCAAGACCGGGACCATCGATCCGAAACCGCTGGCGATCATCGTCGTGGGTCTGAACGGCAGCGGTGACCACGTCCGCGATTTCGGCACCCTCGCCGCTCCGCCGCGTGAGGGCGTCCTGGGCACGGGACAAGGCGAGGATGCGGGCGTTGAGGGTGGCTTCGGCCTCTTCGAGCGAAGCGGCACCACGAAGCGTGCGCGTGGCGATGGCGTTCACGGTCGCCAACGTGTTTTTCACGCGGTGGCTCATCTCGTTCATCAGCAGTTTCTGCTGGCGCTCCGCCACGACCCGTTCGGTGACGTCCGAGCCCTGGACGAAGATGTGCGTGACGATGCCCTCGTCGTTCCGGATCGGCTGATAGACCAGATCGACGTGCCGCTGCTCGGGCGCCCGCCCCTCGTGACGCTGAAGCAGGACCGGCATCGCCGTCGCGGTCAGCGCTTCGCCGCTGCGGAACGCGGTGTCGAGCATGTCGATGAAGCCTTGGGTCGCAACTTCGGGCAAGGCTTCGCTGACCGGCCGTCCGAGGATGTCGCGACGTCCGACGAGCCGCATGTAGCCCGGGTTCACCATTTCAAACACGTGGTTCTCGCCACGCAACATGGCCATGAACGACGGCGCCTGCTCGAACAGGCGCTGAAGGCGATCCTGCTCTGCCGCGTTGCGCCGATCTGCCAGGACCCGCGCCGTCGTCTCGACCACGATCGCCAGCACGCCGGCGGGCACGCCATTCTCGTCGAGAACCGGAGAGTAATCGAGGTTCATCCAGGCCTGCTGCGGACGCCCGCCGCGGTGCAGGGTGAGTTCCTGGTCCTGATAGGACAGCGTCCCTCCGGCGAGGCAGACCTTCATGACGTTGTCGTTGAAATCGGCGACTTCGGGCCACCCTTCGCGGACGCCGGAGCCGAGCAGATCCGGATGCCGGTTGGCGGCGAACTCGGTATAGCCGTCGTTGTAGATCATGACGCCGCTGGGCCCCCAGAGCATCACGATCGGCACCGGCGTGCGCAGAACGATACGCACGGCCGCCTTCAACGATTCCGGCCAGTCTTCGATAGGTCCCAGAGGCGTGGTCGACCAGTCGTAGCAACGGATGCGCTCTGCCATCTCCCCACCGCCGACCAGAAACGGCAGGTCGTTCTTCGGAGCGTCAGCGAGTTCGGCCAGTGGCATGGGCTTCTGATTCCGAAGGGATGCATTCTCCTGATACGGCGCACCTGCAAAGCTCGCAACCTCTTCTGGAAGCGAAAAGCGGTGGAGACATCGCAGGTCCCCTAGCCGCTACACCCGCGCTGCGTTGACGGGTGTCAGCGGCGGGCGTCCGGCGAAATGCGCTCTGAGGTTGTCGTTGACCAGTCCGGACATCGCATCCCGTGTCTCTGTCGTGCCGCTCGCGTGGTGCGGGTAGAGCACGACGTTGGGAAGCTGCGTCAGCGCCTCGTCGGGGGCCGGCTCGCTCCAGAAGACATCCAGCGCGGCGTTCGCAATCCGCCCGTCCTTCAGCGCGGCGATGAGGGCGGGTTCGTCCACAACGCTGCCACGGGCGACGTTGATGAAGGTTCCGTCGGGGCCCAGCGCATCCAGCACCTGCGCATCGATCATGCCCTCGGTTTCGGCGCTGCCGGGGACCACGGCGATGAGGATATCTGCCCATTCAGCCAGCTCCCGAGCCGTGGCACGGAACGTGTAGGGAGACTTGGTGCGCTCGCTCCGCGCGGTATAGCCGATCTCCAGACCGAAGGCTTCGGCCCGGCTGGCGATGGCGCTGCCGATCCGGCCAAGACCGACGATGCCCAGCCGCTTCGCACGAAGGGTCGACGTCAGGGGCATCGCCCCCTCCTGCCCCCAGCGACCGGAGCGGACATGGTCATGCCCGGCCACCATGTTGCGCCGCGCGTTGATCAGCAGACCCAGCGCCGCGTCGGCCACGTCATCCGTCAGAACGTCGGGCGTGTTGGTCACGATGATCCCATGCTCTGAACACGCGTCCACGTCGATCGCGTCGTAGCCCACGCCCGAGGAGGAGACGATCTCCAGCTTCGGCAAATGCTCGAGCAGCGCGCGGTCCAGCCCCACGCCCCCGGTCGTGACGGCGCCGCGGATGCGAGGGCCGACCTCTGCCAGCAGCGCCTCGGGATCGTCCGCAAGGTCCAGCCGGTGCAGCGTGAAGTCGCTGCCCAACTCGGCAAGCTTCGCCGGCCGCGTGGGCCCTAGCACAAGGATTTCGGGACGATCGCTCATGGCTGGAGCCTCCTCAGGTTGACGCAGCGCGCCTGAAGCTGCCTGCCCTAGCGCGGCCGGAAGAACAAGTCGTCGGGGTTCTCGACCAGCGCCGCGTGTCTTGCAGCGTCTGACGGAAACCACGACAGGACCGTGTCCAGCAGTGCTGCGTCGTCGGGATAGTCGTCGGTCGTCTTCGCCATGTTGTGGGGCCAGTTCGTGCCCCAGACGATGCGTTCGGGGGCGTGGGCGGCCATCTCGCGGGCGACCTCGGCCACGTCATCGTAGCCGGGCGCGCCGACGGTGCTGCTTTCGTAGCAGCCGGCGAACTTGAACCAGCAGTTGCCGCCGTCGAGCAGGCGCTTGATAGCCGCCTTCCGGCCCGGCGTGGGACCATCAAAGATCTTGGCGTGGTGGTCGAGGATCCACGGCTGGTCGAGCCGGGCCAGCCGCGCCTCTTCTTCTTCGATCCGGCTGCCGTCGAACTGCACCGTCATCACCCAGCCGCGCGCCTTGGCCCTCGGCGCGACCTCGTCCAGCTTCGACAGCGGCACCGCCCCACCCGGCAGGTCCATGATGCGCGCGCCCACGACGCCCGCCTCGGCCAGCCGGTCGAGTTCGGCCTCGGAGGTGTCGCCGTCGATGCAGCCGATGCCGTGCGCGACGTCGCCCATCTCGGCCAGGCAGGCCAGGAGGTTGCCGTGGTCCTTCTGCTGGGCATTGCCCTGCGTGACCACGACCCGGTCGATGCCCAGCCACTCCATCACCTTGCGGTACTGGTCGGGCGTCGGAAGATCGCCCGGCGGGTTTGGTGGGCCGCCGTCGATCGAGGGGTAGCCGGGCAGATACATGTGCATCTGCGTGTCCACCGTGCCCTTGGGCAGGGAGGTCTGCGGCTTGGGTCCGGTCAGCTTGCGTTCGATGGTCATGGGGCGTCCTTCGGGGCGAATTCGGTCAGAGCGTCGCGGTTCACATCGATCCCGAGGCCGGGGCCGTCGGGGATCGTGACGACGCCATCGCGATGTTCGATCGGAGTGGTCACGACCGCCTGCCGGAACGGGTTGTGGGTGCGGTCGAACTCGAGGATCGGCTCGATCGGGTCGCGGCGGACGGGGTTCGGGACCATCGCCGCCATCCATTGCAGGGACGCCGCGATCTGCACCG
>NZ_JBELKF010000195.1:0-3384 GCF_042089775.1 Palleronia sp. | reverse complement strand
CGCGGCGTGTTCGTTGATCAGGGGATGGGTCATGGTGAGCCTCAGATCAGGATGAGGAAGATGATGGGAGCCTCGGGCTGCATGGCCCGGTGCCAGTCGAGGTTGCCGGTGGCGGCGAGGTGCCTCAGGACTTCCGCCCCCTGTGCGGGGGTGGCGTCATAGGCGCCGGTGTGGTCTTCGGGGTAGAGAAGGTCTTCGGCCATCCGGTGGGACAGCCCGAAGAACTCGGCGAAGTCCTCGAGACGCCAGTCCGAGTTGCCGTGAAAGAACGTGCCGGCGATGCAGCTGCCGGGGTGGGCCATGTTGAAGTTTGAGGGCCGGGTGCTCTCGACGATGTCGGCGAGCATACGAAGGCGGGAGCGGTGAAGGTTCATTTTCTCAACCATCTGTAAACGGTGTCGATCGTGACGCCGTAGTGAGCTGCGATGTGCTTGGGAGTGCGGCCTCTGTCCCGCATGCGTCTTGCGTAGACGCGCTTGGGCGTGATGGGGGGCTCATACCGTTTGGGGATGGGCAGGTAGGGTGACTCCCACTTGTGAGCCGCACTCTTGGCCTTGAACTTCGGGTTCCACTGGTCGGGCCAGAGCTTCGCCCAGCGGAGCTTCTCCTTGTCCCGCAATGCGCGGACTTGCCGCGTGTTGGGGAGGGTGGTGGCCTTGTCACCGAAGGCAGAGGTGATCAGGGGCCAGAGCCGATCGTCTGCAAAGATGATGCGCGCTGATGATTGCAGAGTCATTTTTTCTCGCAGCGCGTGGTTCTCGATCAGCCTCATGAGTCGTTTTTTCTGGAATGACCTACTAGACATTGTGTCCTTATGCGGTGGAGGGGGTGTCCTGGGGAGAGGTCATGGGCCTCTGTCCACCGGACAGATTGCCTTTGCGAAAGTTGCGTGAAAATGTCTCAAAATTTGCAGATATGACTATCTGTCCGGTAGACAGCGTTTTTGTCCGGTAGACAGCGACCGACATTTTTGCCCAAAATGTGCAAAAATCCTGTGGCTGTCCGGTAGACAGATTGCGAAATCGGCAATTCTGTCCGGTAGACAGGGAGGTAGATTTGGGGCCACGAGGGCCTCGATCCGAGGGTCTCGGAGGGGCGTCTGAGGGGCCTCGATCGGGGGCCTAGAGGGCCTCGATCCGAGGGTCTCACGGGCCTCGATCCGGGGGTCGTGGAGAGCCGCTCGCAGCCATGTAGGCCGAGGTCCGTGACGACCAGTCTCAGCCAAGCGGGCTTGGTACCTGAGGCTTTGCAGGGCAGGCCCTTGAGCCTAGCGGTAGATGGGCTCTGGGGCCTGGCCAGAAGGGGGTCTGGAGGGGGGGCAGCTGGGGCCAGCTGGCAGGCGTCCTGCGAGGGGTCCGAGCTTGCGATCTGGCCGGTGGGGGCTTATCTCAGATTTCGCGAGGCGGTTTGCATATACGAGTTTTTCTTGTGTCTACTAGACAAAATACTTTCTTCTTATGTTTAAGAGAGAAAAAAATTTAAGAAAGAAAAGTAGTTTGTGGACACCTCCAGAACTCGCCTCTTTTTTCTCAGCATAATCAACCACTTGGCTGGTGCAAAAAAGTCGCCCCGACTGGCCCAAACTGGCCAAACTGGCCTCCAGCCCGCAGCCTTGATCCCGGCAAGCCCCGGCAGCCCGCCGGAGAGGCCGATTTCCGGCCCGTGGAGCGCGATACCGCCCCTCTCGGCTACCCCGGCCTACCCAGAACCCGACTTGGCGCTGTAGACCCCCTCCCAGTGAGATTTTAGCCCCAGGCCCTAGGCCCGAAATCCGCACGCCAAACCCCCAGAACCGGGCTCGGAACCCCCGCCAGACCCCGGCCTAGGGCCTAGGGCCTGCCAGACCGGCAAATCACCCCTCGAACACAAGATCTGGTGTCAAGCCCCCTGTCCACTAGACAGGACGTTGACTTTTCTCGCGCACGACCTTGAGTTCGAAGCGCCGTGGATCGGGCTTGACAAAGAGCATGGCCTCGTATATAGACGCCGCCCCCTCGACGAGGAGACGCCAGCCCCTCGGATAGTGGCCCCAAACTTCGATCATGATGCTGATCCTTTCGCAGCACAAAGAACCCGCCTCGGGATTGAGGCGGGTTGTCATTGCAGCGGGGGACAGGCCCTAGGCCCCGGAGGGTCTAGGGCCTAGGCTCGTGGGCTCAGGCGGGGATCTGGATCAGGTCGGTGGCCGGGGCCTCGTCCGCCACCGGCGTGGCGACCATCGCGAGGAACCGGGCCTGCTCCTCGGGCGACAGCATCAGGAAGGTGGCATAGGCAGCTTCAGCCGTGATCAGGGACGGAGCGCCTTGGGCCTTGGCCTGTTTCGCCGCCTCGGCGGTATCGCCCATAGCGCCGATCGCCTCGGGCGAGGGCGGGGTCTGCGCATCGGTGGCCTTGGGCTTGTCGGCCTTGGGCTTTTTCGGCAGGAACACTTCGGCCACGGCCTTGCCCAAGAGCGGGGCCTTGTCGGCGATCAGGCTTTCGAGCTTGTCCGACATGAAGTTGGACCGGGCCACCTCCTTCAGATTGAGGCGAATGCCGAACTCCCCCTTGGGGTCTTTCGTGATTTTGATCCCGGGCAGAACCTGGGTCACGATACCCCGGATCACACGCTCGGTCGGGGCGTTGGTGTGCTTCATCAGCTTTGCAATCGGGGTCCAGTCACCGGATTCCCCCATGGCATGGTTGATGACGTCACGGACCAGAATGAGGCCGTTGACACCGGAGGCGGTATTGGACTTGATCCAGGCGTTCACACGGGCATTGATGGACATGGTAATTCTCCTAATTCGGGGTTAATGGGCATTAATTTGCACCACGATAGGGATTGCGGATTGCAATCCCTACTAGCTGCAAACTTTTGTCATGGTTCACTAGACTAGACTTCGCGTAGGTTTTCACGGCTACACAAACCCGGATTTAATCAACCGTTAAGCCGATTTAATCCAAGTCTGCTAAAGCTATTTGCGTGGAACGGGCATCAATTAAGACACCTTGCATAATGCTGACGCATTAAGGGACGTCGCTTTATCCGACTACTTACCTACTTTTGCCCCGCCGTTAGGCGCTTCGGGCGATAGTCGCAACATGTATGGGCGATACTATCATTTACAGGCAATTCTTCCGGCTTTCCCCGGGGAATTGTTTGTTCTCGACTATAAGCCTAATTCGCAATCCGTCGCCTATGTCTTTACGGGTCCGCCTATGGCCTAGCTTGTCAGGCTATGCCGTTGGCTTGTTCTAACACTAGGCGGGATTTACCGCCTATCGCTGCTAAACGCCTATGCCCTAGGGCATTGGCGCTTGCGCCTATGTCAGCCGTTACGTTGCGTCCGGTAGGTTTGCGTTTCGATCATGTATGGCAATGCCCTAGGGCATTGGCGCGCC
>NZ_JBELKF010000194.1:0-3386 GCF_042089775.1 Palleronia sp. | reverse complement strand
GCGACCGGACACAGCTGGTGTCCGGTCGACCGGACACCAGCTGTGTCCGGTCGCTCACCTCTAAGTCATTGATATTATTATATCGGGTGGTTCTTCCTTTCTATTCTCTGACCTGACCGATCTCGAAGAGGTCAGGTCGCTGGCGTAGCCAGCAGCTGGCGTAGCCAGCAGACCGGCCGAAGGACGGTCAACGGACCTCGCCCGCGAAGCGGGCTCGGCCTCGATCTTCGCGCCGCGAAGCGGCGCATTTCCGCGCACCCAAGGGTGCGCGGGCGGGCGCATCCGCGCCCGCAGACCGGCTGACGCCGGTAGAAGTTCGTGGTGGGGAAGGAAGCGAGGGCGAAGAGGTCAGGGGCCCGCAGGGGCTTCTGACGGGGCGGGGTCTGGTGACAGGTCACGGGACCGGTTGCCCGATCCACGGGAGGCCTGAGCCCAGTCGTTCCAATCCTCGTGCGGCGCTGGTGGGCGCAGCCGCCTCCAACCTTCGCCCAGGCGTTCTGCCTGGGCGTCTCCGGCCGCGTTGGCGTCCTGTCCAGCGTAGCGCTGAGCGTCGTCTTTGATCGCAGCTACAGTCGGGGCGGCCGGCGCGCCGTCTCCGGCGGTCGAGATGATCGAGACCGCGCCGCGATACCCTCGCTCATGACGGATCCAGCCGAGTGCGGAGAGGGCGTCGATCGCGCTTTCCACGACGACGACGCGAGCGGCTTCGGCGATCCGCCGAACCCCAGCTCGGAACGCCCCGGCCTTCTTGTCGCTGCCGGGGGCCATCCCGCTCCAGCGTGACCCGTCGCGCTGGACGCGTGTGCCCTTGAGCTCGGCCCCGGTCGGGGTGCCCTCCTCGTCGCGGGCGAGGAACACCGCGTTCGTCAGCGTGCCGCCGTGCGGCCCCTCGCGTGTCTGTGCGTACACGTCCCCGGCAGTGTGGGCCTCGTCCACGATTTCGGGAATGAGGCCGCGCTCCTCGATGAGGTGGCGGCGCACCTCGGGCCACGCCTCTGGATCTGGGGCAGGGGGCTGGAAGGGGGCGCGTTCGCTCGCAGCCTTGGCAACTCGGGCGGTGGCGGTGAATCGCGTGGTCGCGCTCAGATCAGCGGCGGTCGCCTCGATTCCGAACCGAGATGAGAGCCACGATAGCGCGCCGTTGAAGTCGCTTTCCGTCACCGCCTGCACAAGGTCGATAGCTCCGGTGCCTCCGCGTCCCAGGATCGGACAGCGCCACCTGTGGTCCGTGACCTCGATGCGGTGCGTGCGCGCGCCCTTCGGGCCCAGCTTCCACCGGGCTTCCGGGGCGTCCCATTCGGCGCCGAGTTGCTCCAGGACGTCAGGGAGGGGCAAGGCACGCATCCGTGCCGCCAACTCCCGCCGGGCGGCCTTGGCCTCCTCAGCGGCCCTCTGGGCGGCGTCAGTGGCCTTCTGGGCGGTGTCGGCGGCTCGCCCTGCCGCGTGGGCCTTCCGGCGCTCTGCACCCGCCTCAGCGGCGCGCACAGCCTGCGTGGTGAACGCCTCGGCCACCCGCGCCCGCAGATCCTCTGCCCACCGCTCTCGGCCGAGCAGCGGCGGCGTTGTGATCTCGGGCAAGGCGACCTCATCGAGGACGCCAGCTGCGCGGCGGTAGTAGCTGGCGACGGTCTCGTGCTGGGCGGTGGAGCCAATGCGACCGCGGCGCAGCCCGAGGTTCTCAACCGCGGCTGCGTAGCCGGTCTGGTGCTGGCTGATGCGGCTCTCGCCTGGCTCGGCCTTGCTCACCTTCCCGCCGATCCAGCGCCGGGCGTTGAGCCGCCCCGTTTCGGGGTCGAGCGGCACGATGAATCCGGTCAGATGGGGGGTGGTCTCGTCGCCATGCATCCTAAGATCGGCGATGTTGTCGACGCCCCATTCCTCGGCCAGCCAGGCTGCGGATTGTTCGACCCAGCGGTCCTGATCGGCTTGTGACGCGTCACGCCACCATTCCGGGCTGGCCGTCATCAGCACCTCGACCGCGAGGACGGAGTTCGACCGGCGGAGTGGCTTGCCGTCCGGGCCGCGCGCGCCGGTCTTCGGAACGAGCGCCAGCACGTCGGCGGCCGGATCTTCGGATCCGACCAGGATGACGTTGCTCGAGGCGCGCGCGGCGTCCGCGTTCGGGGTCGGGATGGAGCGTTGCATGTGCGCCGCCGCCCCCCGGATCGCCCCGACCGTCTTCAGCTTCGCATACCGCAGGATGGCGAAGGGGCGGTCGTCAGGACCGGCCGTGCGGCTCGCTCTGACGAGAGCCTGCGCTCCGCCCTGACGGTTGGCCTCGGCGATGTCGTTAGCAGCCATGATCCCTCGCTTCCTTCCCCACCACGAATAGCACCGGCGATAGCCGGTCAGCCGCGCTCCGCGCGGCGCAGGTTTCGGGAGCGCGGATGCGGCCTGAAACCTGCTTCTCGGCGCAGCCGAGCGAACGCAACAAAGCAGCCGAGACCCGGAGGGCCGGATGCTTTGTGTAGTGAGTACTCAAAACGCCGTTCTTCATTCGAAGAAACCTCGCTGATCGGCGGGCTGAACTGATCCGGCTAGCTCCTCCTCGATGCGCTGAAGGAGATCGAGCTGACGAGGATCCCGAGGCGGCTGGGGCGGAGGCAGGGCTGCCGCAAATGCTCTAACCTCCTCAACGCGATCTGCCGCGACCTTCAGAGTGATCTCGCTCCATCCGGCAACGCGATCACGTTGCCGCTGAAGAGATTTCCTGCGGGCGGGCGACAATGACATATCACCCCTCGCGGACTTCGCCGGTTTCGGGGTCGAAGTCGGCTTCGTCGGTGCTGATGGGGGGCAGGCTCTCGCCCGCTTCTTGCTCCCGAACCATCATCTGAAGGCGACGCTTCACCAATGCGTCCTGATCGCCCTTCTTCACCAGCGTCCTGGTGACGAAGGCGGCCATGTCTTTCTGGCTGTCCCAGGCGCGCCAGACCTCAGCAGGGTTCAGGCAGTAGGCATAGACGCTGCCGCTAACGCGGATCCTTACGAGCGCGCCGCGCTCTTCGAGATACTGGGTGTGTCGCCGGACAGTGCGCTCGCTCGATTGCGTCATCTCGGCGAGAACCGCCTGAGAGACCACCACAGCACCTGCGGAAGGATCGATGTGTTCGGCCAGTATCGAATAAACCCGAGCAGCGGGCGGGTTGTCGGCGATGAGGCTTCTCAGCCGCGCCCAGCCCTGCGGATACACCTGCACAAATCCCCTGTTCTCGCGCCGCAGCTCATCAGTCCTAGCCGCCTCAGCGGCTTTCGCCGCCTCCCTCATCGTCATCATGCTCGCCTCGTTGCCGGTGGTTTTTTCGTTGTTGAGGTGACCGTAGCGACGGACTGCGAAAATGTCCAACATTCGGCACGAATGCCGAAAGTGGGTTTGCGAAATAGAA
>NZ_JBELKF010000193.1:0-3400 GCF_042089775.1 Palleronia sp. | reverse complement strand
GTCTCGTCGCTGTAGACGAGGCCCTTCGCCACGCCCGCCGAGTTGCGGAACCACAGAAGGCGGTTGGCATCACCGTCGAGGACGATGTTGCCGTTGTTGGCTTCGATCGTGTCGGTGAACACCTTCCGGCCGCCGATGGACTGGTAGCCGAAGGTCCGCACGACGGTGTTGTCCACCCCGGCACCCGAGACACTCGAGACCGCACTGTCGACGTAGGCCTTGTTCGCCGCATCGGTGCCAGCCGTCGGGTCCGCCAGGCCGGTGACCTTGCGGTTCAGCATGTCGATGCCGGAGGTGGTCATCCGGAAGCGCTCGGCGCCGCCGGCCGAGAAGCCAATCACGTTCTCGGAGCTACGGAAGAAGCCGGTGTTGTTGTCGGTGCTCCAGCTCATGGCAGGGGAGCCGGCCGAGCCGTCACGCACCATGGTCTGGTCGGCATAGAGATCCCGGTAGTTGCTGTTCCCACCATCGGTGAAGTGGAAGCCATCCGAGCGCGCCCGGATCTGGGCCCACCAGTCGCCCGGGTTGTGGAACAGCACACTGACCTCATCGGCCGCACCACCCGAAGAGGCGCGCAGCTCGAGATGGTTCGCGCTGGTGTTGGCCGGGGCGGCCGGGACGTTGACCTGCACGCCGTTCGTGAAGCTCTTCGCGCCTGCGATCGACTGGTTGCCGAAGGTCCGCACGACGGTGTTGTCCACGCCGGCGCCGGACACGGCGCTGTCGACATAGCTCTTGGTCGCCGCGTGGTTGCCCGCGGTCGGATCGGCCAGGCCCGTCACCTTGCTTCCCAGCATGTCGAGCCCGCCGGTGGTCAGGCGCATGCGTTCGCGACCTGCCGCGGTGAAGCCGATCACGTTCTGATCCTTCAGGAACAGGCCCGTATTCGTGTCGCTGCTCCAGGTGAAGGTCGGCTGCGCTTCGGTGTCCGCGTAGATGCCCTGGAAGCCACCGCCGGCGGTCGAGGTCGCATTGAATGTCGGCGCCTGAACGATGCCGCTCGAAACGACCCGGCCATCCTGGAGCAGGGCGATCTCCGATTTCACACCGGTGCCGGCGCCGTTGTCATAGGCACGCAGCTTCACCATGCCGGTCGATTCCTCCTGGTAGAGGATGCCGAGGTTCTTGCCAGCGGAGTTGCGGAGCCACAGGTGGCGGTTCGAGGGGCCATCGATGTAAATCGAGGAGCCCTTCGTCACGATGCGATCGGAGAAGTCCTTGGCACCACCGATGGACTGGTATCCGAAGGTGCGCACGACGGTGTTGTCCACGCCGGCGACGCCGGAGACCGCGGTGTCCACGTAGCCCTTCGTCACCGCGTGGTTGGCCGCGGTGGGGGCCTGGAGGCCGAAGATCTGCTGGCCGTTCATGTTGAGCGCCCGGGTCGCCGTGTGGTCGCCCAGATTGTCGGCCTTGCCGCCGCTGGGCCTGCTGTCCACATAGGCCTTCGTGGCGGCATCCCCGGCGTCCACGGGGGTCGCAAGACCGGTGATCCGGTTGTTGCTCATGTCGAACGGGACCATCGACTTGGCTTCCGAGCCGCCGATGCGGAAGACCTCGTTGCGGTCGGACGAGAACGAGATCTGGCCCTTCGTCGGGTTGTAGAGGCCGGTATGAACGTCGTCGATCCACGACAGGGTGGGCGCGATCGTGCTGTCCCCCTTGCGACCGTAGAAGCCGGTGACCGAGGCCTTGAAGCCGTCAGCGTAGAAGGTCTCCTTGCCGTAGACGTCATCCGTGAAGGTCTTCACGCCGCCGACCGACTGATCGCCGAAGGTGCGAACGACGGTGTTGTCGACACCAGGTGCGCCCGCGATGGCGGTGTCCACGTAGGACTTCGTCGCCGCATCGCTGCCGCCCGTCGGGTTGGCCAGGCCGAGCAGCCGGCGGTTCGACAGGTTCACGTCGCCGGTGAAGGTCTTTTTGCCGCCGATGGTCTGCGCGCCGCTGGTGCGAACGACCGTGCCGTCGACACTGATCGTCGGGTTGGAGCCGAGCGACCCGCCGCCGGTGAGGCCGTCGCCGGTGTTCACGGTCTGGGTGCCGCGCGCATAGCGCGCGTCGCCCCAGGAGGTGCTGAAGGAGATCGTGCGATCGGCGCTGAGGTCACCACCGCCGGTGAGGCCGGTCCCGGTGTTGATCCGGCGGGCCTCGTCGACACTGGTCGAGGTGCCGTTGGTCACGGCCTGATCGACATACTGCTTGTTGACGGCCGAACCAGGGGTCGTCGCCGTCCCGAGATTGATGATCTCGAAGTTCGATGCGTCGATGGTCTGGGTCGCCGTATGGTCGCCCATGTCGTCGCCGGTCCCCGCGATGGCGGTATCGACGTAGCTCTTGTTCGCCGCGTCCGTCGCCGCGGTCGGCGGCGCGATGTTGGTGATCTTGAAGTTCGACATGTTCAGGGTCTTGCCGGCCTGGTGGCTGCCCAGGTCGTCGCCGGTCTTCAGGCCGTTGATCCTGTTGTCGACGTAGCCCTTCGTGGATGCATCGTCGCGGTTGACCGGGTTCGCCAATCCGGTGATCGCGCCATTCTGCAAGCGGAGATCGCCGCCGTCGGTGACGTAGATCGACCCGCCGCCGGAGACGGCCAGGCTGTAGCCGCCGGTGATCTCCATGCCGCGCGTCGCCTGGATCTTCTCGGTGCCGATGTGGTTGCCGAGGTTGTCACCCTCGAACGGCTTCACGGCCTCTTCCTGGCCCTGCGGCGTGCGCTCAGTGTTGGCGCTCATCGTGGGCAGGTTGATCTCGTCGAGCTCCTCCTGAGAGTCGGCGAAGGCAGGGGACGCCATGACCAGCGCTACCGCGGATCCGGCGAGAAAGCGGGAAAGGCTGCTGTTCGACAGGCGCATGGAATGGCTCCTCATAAACCGTGCTGTATCGGGCCAGCCTGTTCTCGCACTCCGAAAATCGCAAATGCACGGCTGAACCGGGGCCACGTATCCACGATAGATAGCAGCTTGCCCGCCGATCTGGTATGACGTTTTTCGCAAATTTCCTGTAATCCACAGGAACAGCATTCCCAGACCGAGCAAGAGGCAGTCCGATGAAACCGACAGATGAGCAGGCGGCGATCCATGAAGCAGGTGCCGCGCTGCGCCCGGGCGACAACCTCAAGGTCATTGCCTTCGCCGGCGCCGGCAAGACCACCACGCTCAAGGGCGTGGCCCAGGCGCGCGGTGACCGCGGCGCCTATCTCGCCTTCAACTCGGCCATCGCCTCGGAGGCTCGCGCCAAGCTTGCCATGACCCGCTGTTCGGCCTCGACCATGCACGCCCTCGCCCTTGGCACGGTGCGCGAGCTGATCGGCTCGCCGACGAAGGTCAACGCGAGCTCGATCATCGGCACCGGCGTCATGGGGCGCTTCACCCTGCCGCGCCTGAAGGGCTGGTGCGACTAT
>NZ_JBELKF010000062.1:0-20642 GCF_042089775.1 Palleronia sp. | reverse complement strand
CTTCCTCTCGGCCATCGCCCTCGCCGCTACCGTCATCTTCTGGTTATGAGTCCAGGGCCTAGCGTCGTGCTGGCAGCCGGCGACGCTTGAGGTTTCGGGGCCGTGGCCGTCCGTTGTGTTCCTATAGCCGCTGCTTATCTGACGCGCATGGATGAGCTCAAAGTCTCGATAGCAGCGTGCCGCCTGTGCGCTGGCCGCTTCGCTGCGACGCACACGCGCCACGCCCCGCGGCCGGTGGTCTGGCTGGACCCGGCGGCTCGTCTTCTCATCGCAAGCCAAGCTCCGGGGCTGCGGGCTCATGAAGCGGGCATCCCTTTTCAGGACAGGTCCGGCGATCGTCTGCGGGACTGGCTCGGGATCGACAAGGAAACCTTTTACGACCGCAGCCGGATCGCCATCTTGCCGAACAGCTTTTGCTTTCCCGGGTATGACGCGAAGGGGAGCGATCTTCCTCCTCCGCCAGCCTGCGCAGCGACTTGGCATATCAAGGTTCTAGAGATGATGGCCAACATACGCCTGAAGCTGGTGATTGGCGGGCATGCGCAGCGCTGGCACCTCGGGACACGGCAGCCAATGACAGAAGTCGTCAGGAATTGGCGTGAGGCGCCGGACGGCATCATCCCTTTGCCGCATCCTTCTTGGCGAAATACGTCCTGGCTAAGAAAGAACCCCTGGTTCGAAGCAGAGCTGGTGCCCGAATTGCGCTTTCGGGTTCGGGAGGTCCTCGGCGGCCCAAGCCCTGCCGAGGCATCGGTAGTGGACAGTCCCTGATCCAGTTGCTCAGCCCGATGCCCGGTAAGCGTTTGCAGACCTACTCCGGACGATCAGGCGTGATCACCAGCCGCGGATGTTAGTCGGGGGGCCTAGTCGGAGCCACCCTCGGCGGGTCGCTCTGCTGCCTGCGCCAGGATGCTTTGCGCCCGCATGCGCACCGGCTCGTCGACCATCGCGCCGTCCACAGAGACCGCGCCGTCGCCAGAGACGATCACGCGTCGCGCCCAATCGAGTTCGGCTGAGGAGGGTGCGAACGCGCGCCGTACCTCAGGGACCTGCCGGGGATGAATGCAGAGCTTGCCGGTCATCCCGAGTGCGCGGGCGTGGGACGCGTCGTCCCGGGTCTGCGACAGGTCGTCGAGCCGCGCGGTTACGCCGTCGATGGGCGCGGCGATGCCGGCGAGGCGCGAGGCCAGGACCAGTTCCGATCGAGCTGGCAGAAGCACGTCGCGCCGGTGTTCGCAGCCGAGATCGGCGCAATAGTCGATCGACCCGAAGACCAGTCGGCAGACGCCGGGCAGAGCGGCGATGGCGCGCGCCTGCGCCAAGCCCAGCCCACTTTCGATCAGGGCCAAGACCGGTACCCGACCCTCCAGGGTGCGGCAGATCGCGTCAACCGCACCTGGCGTCTCGGCCTTGGGCAGGACGACCGCGGCGACGGCGAGGTCGCGCAGGGCCGCGAGATCGTCTGCATGCCAAGGTGTGCCAGTGCCATTGATCCGGACCAGCACCGGAAGATCGGTGAAGTCGGCGTGCAGCGCCGCGCGGGCGATGTCCTTGCGATCCCTGGCGACGGCATCCTCGAGGTCGAGGATAACCGCGTCAGCGCCCGACGCAGCGGCCTTCCCAAAACGGTCAGGACGGTCAGCGGGCACGAAAAGCAGCGTGCGGATCGTGTCGTCGCTCACCATTCCGCCGTTGCCTCCATTGCCACCGGGCCACCGGGCGTGGCGCTCCAGAGTTTCAGCGCACCGTCCGCCTCACTCGCATGCAGCACTAACGGCGTGCCGGCGAAGGCGGGCGACATGCCGCGGAAGCGGAACCTCGCAGGCTTGCTGCCGCGCAAATCGGCGGCGTATTGCGCCAGCAGTGCAGCCTGTAGCGGCCCGTGCACCACGAGGCCCGGGTACCCTTCCTCTCCAGTGACATAGCCCAGATCGTAGTGGATGCGGTGCGTGTTGAACGTCAGCGCCGAGTATCGGAACAGCAATTCGGGCGAGGTAGCGACTTCGCGTCGGTCCACGCCATCCGGGGCGGGCGCCGGCGTTCTGGTCGGGGTCCCGGGGGCCGGCGCCTCGCGATAGACGATGTCCTGCCGTTCTGTGAGCATCGCACGGTCGTCGCTGGAATACTGATGCGTGACGGTCACGAAGCAGAGCGTGCCGCTGCGGCCCTGCTTGATCGACACGTCGTCGACGGTCGAGCGGCGGGCGACCATCTCGCCGATGCGCGGCGGCGCATGAAAGGCAATCGCGCCCCCGGCCCACATCCGGCGGGGCAGGGAGACCGGCGGCAGGAAGCCGCCCCGCTTCGGGTGGCCGTCGGGCCCAAGTTCCGCGGCTGGCACGACCGGTTGGCAGAGGCAGTGATGCACCATGAACGGTGCCTCTGCGCCGGCCGCAACGGAGCCGGTCCTGTCAAAAGTCGCGTAGAACCGCACGGCGAGGCTCGGGGTCAGCAGTTCCGACGCACTCTCCTCGCGACCGATCCAGCTTTTGAGATGGTCGAGGTTCAGATCCATGACATCCCCTCATCGAGCGATTCCAGGCCCGGCACCGCGCCGTAGTCGCGGGACCCATCTTTCCAGATCGGGGCGGGGGCCGGGTAGGAGACCGGACCGTTCGGTGTGTCGACCGTGATCCTGCGCAGGTGCGGATGATCGGAAAGCCCGGCCATATCGTTGACCCGGGCCAGCGCCACATCAGCGCGCAACAGCGCCTCGACGGCCTCGTCCCCTGTCAGGGCTGCAAAGCGCGCACCCAGTACGGCGTCGGTCTCGGCCCGGTAGGCCACCCTCGCCACATTCGTCGCGAACCGGGGATCGGACTCGAGCTCGGGCATATTCAGGAACACCGCGCAAAGCTTCTTCCACTCGCGCTCGCTTTGCACCGAAAGCAGGATCTGCGCACCGTCGCGGGCGGTGAAAACACCATAGGGCGCGATCGAGGGGTGCGCGAGTCCGACGCGCTTGGGGCTCTTTCCGGCTTCGTGGTTGAGCAGCGGCACGGTAAGCCAGTCGGCCATGACGTCGAACATCGAGATCGAGATGTTTGCCCCCTGTCCCGTCACGCCGCGGCGGATCAGCGCCTCGAGGATGGCCGACTGCGCGGTTGCACCAGTGGCGATGTCGACGATCGAGATGCCGACGCGCGCGGGCTCGCTGGGGCCGCCGGTGATCGAACAGAGACCGGATTCCGCCTGCACCAGAAGGTCGTACGCCTTTCGGTCGGCCATCGGGCCATCCTCGCCATATCCCGAGATCGAGCAGATGATGAGCTTCGGGAACTCCTCGCCCAGGCGCTCGAATGAAAAGCCCAGCCGGGCCAGTGCGCCGCGCTTGAGGTTCTGTACCAGCACGTCGCTTTCCCCCAGCAGGCGGGTCAGCTCATCGCGCCCCTCGGGAGACATGAGGTCGAGCGTTCTGGACTGCTTGCCCCGGTTCAGCCAGACGAAATAGCTCGATTGGCCGTTCGCCACGTCATCATAGCCGCGGGCGAAGTCGCCCTCGGGCCGTTCGATCTTGATCACCTCGGCGCCAGCATCGGCGAGGCGCGAGGTACAGAAGGGCGCAGCCACCGCCTGTTCGATGGACACGACCCGAACCCCTTCGAGCGGGCGCATCAGAACGACCTCGGCAGGCCGAGAACGTGTTCGGCGATGTAGGACAGGATCAGGTTGGTCGAGATCGGCGCCACCTGGTATAGCCGGGTCTCGCGGAACTTGCGCTCGACATCGTATTCGCAGGCGAAGCCGAAGCCGCCGTGAAACTGGAGACATGAGTTCGCAGCTTCCCAGGAGGCTTTTGCCGCGAGGTACTTCGCCATGTTGGCCTCGGCGCCGCAATTCTCACCGGCATCATACAGGCGGCTGGCCTTGCGGCACATCAGGTTGGCGGCCTCGATCTCGATGTAGGCTTCGGCGATGGGGAACTGCACGCCCTGGTTCTGGCCGATGGCACGGCCAAAGACCTTGCGCTCGCTGACGTAGTTCACGACGCGGTCTGTGAACCAGTAGCCATCGCCGATACATTCGGCGGCGATAAGCGTGCGCTCGGCGTTGAGGCCGGTGAGGATGTACTTGAAGCCCTTGCCTTCCTCGCCAATCAGGTTCTCCTCGGGGATCTCCAGGTCGTCGAAGAACAGTTCGTTGGTCTCGTGGTTGACCATGTTGAGGATCGGCTGGACGGTCATGCCCGACTTCATCGCGTCCTTGATGTCGACGAGGAAGATCGACAGGCCTTCGGACTTCTTCTTCACCTCGGACAGCGGCGTAGTGCGGGCAAGCAGGATCATCAGGTCGGAATGCTGCACGCGGCTGATCCAGACCTTCTGACCGTTGACCACGTACTTGTCGCCCTTCTTCACGGCCGTGGTTTTCAGCTGCGTCGTATCCGTCCCGGTGGCGGGCTCGGTGACGCCCATCGACTGCAGGCGCAATTCGCCGGTCGCGAGTTTCGGCAAGATCCGCTGGCGCTGTTCTTCCGAACCGTGACGGACCAGCGTATTCATGTTATACATCTGGCCGTGACAGGCGCCGGAATTGCCGCCGGCACGGTTGATCTCTTCCATGATCACCGCCGCTTCGGTCAGGCCCAAGCCCGAGCCGCCGTATTCCTCGGGGATCAGCGCGGCCATCCAGCCAGCCTTGGTCAGTGCGTCGACGAACTCTTCCGGATAGGCGCGCTTTTCGTCGATCTTGCGGTGATACTCGTCGGGGAAGTCCGCGCAGAGCGCGCGCACCGCGTCACGGATGTCCTGATGATCGTTGTCGTGGTCGTACACGTGGGGAGCCTCCGGGGCGTTCTAAGCTGGGCCTCTGCCTGTGGCCAGATCATCCGCCGGAGCGAGTCATAATTCAAATATCTGAATGGTCTTTCTGAAATGCCTTTTGGGCATGGCGCTGCGGCATCGGGTGCGGAGAGGCTGCACCACAAAAGCGGGGCGGCGGCCTGGCCTTTCGTTTGGAAACGTGAACGCCCCCGCAGGGACCTGCGGGAGCGATAGGTTTCATGTGGCGCCGTAGCGGGCATGCCGGATCAGACCGGGTCCCAGCAGAACACGTCACCAGAGACGTCGAGGGGCATGTAGGCCGCTTTCAGCGCCGGGATGGCGTGGCTGCGCACGGTTTCGATGTCCCAGCCCTCCCCACGATGTACCGAGCGCGCCGGGCGTGGCTGCGACATCAGGAAGATCTCGTTGTTGCGCACGGCAAAGATCTGGCCCGTCGTGTCGGCGCCGTCGTCCGAAGCGAGATAGAGCGCCAGCGGCGCAATCTTCTCGGGCTTCATCTCTTTCATCCGATTTACGCGCTCTTCCTGCTCGGGGCTGTCCACCTTGATGGACGAGGTCATGCGGCTCCAGGCGAAGGGGGCGATGCAGTTCGAGCGGATATTCCACCGCTGCAGGTCGAGCGCCAGAGACTTCGACAGCGCCGCCACGCCCAGCTTTGCGGCTGAGTAGTTGGCCTGCGCAAGGTTGCCGATCAGGCCCGAGGTCGAGGTCATGTGGATCAGGCTTCCCGACCCCTGTTCACGCATCACGTCGGCGGCGGCCCGGCTGACGTTGAAGGTGCCGTAGAGGTGAATCTTCACCACTGCGTCGAAGTTCTCGTAGGTCATCTTGTGGAAGAAGGCGTCGCGCAGGATCCCGGCGTTGTTGACCACCGCGTCAAGCCGCCCAAAGGCGTCGATCGCCTGTTTGACCATGGCCCTTGCGCCGTCGGGGTCCGAGACGTCATCGCCATTTGCGACGGCCCGTCCGCCGAGCCTCTCGATCTCGGCCACGGCGTCCTGTGCGGCGGCAGTGGACTCGCGCTGGCCGTCGAGCGAGGCACCGATGTCGTTCACGACCACTGCTGCGCCGGCGCGAGCGGCCTCCATCGCGATGGCGCGACCGATGCCGCCGCCGGCGCCGGTTACCAGCATGACTTTTCCGTCGAGGGGTTTCATCTGGGGTATATCTCCTCCGTCTCGTTCTGGATCGCGTGGCATGGGTTCGGGTGGGTCAGGCGCCAAGAGGACGGCCGAAGACGCCGCGCTCGATCTTCAGGGCAGCCTCGGCAAGCGCGATGCCGACGCGCTCGAGGCTTTCCTCGGTCTGCTGCCCCGTGATGGTGATGCTGCTCATGCCGAGGCGCGGCACGTCCGAGGCGTCGCGCGACAGCGCCGCCACGATGTCGAGTCCCCGGAACAGGTTTCCCCGGTCTTGCGCAGTGCCGCTATCGCGCGCTGCGTGCACGTCAGACCAGTAGGTTTCGAAATCCGGCGCGTTCTGCCAGCGGACGCTGTCGAACCCCTCGCGCGTCTGGGTCTTGTTCAGGTTCCTTGCGGCCGCATAGACGCGCCCGATGGCGCCGGCGAACGCCGGCAAGCGGCTGCTGCGCGCCATCACCGCCTGCACGATGTTGGGCGCGGTGAAGCGGTCTATCAGTGTGATCCGCTCGTTCGCAGCAATCTGCCACAGCGCAATCGCGACCTGATGATCTTGCGCGATGGCGGTTAGGGTCGGGCGGATCAGATCGGCGGGATTGGCGCCGAGGAGGGGAGCGGTGAACTCCATCAGGCCCATGCCGATGCGATAGGTCTTGGCCTCTGGATCGAAGCTCAGAAGTCCCTCGTGGCTCAGGGTCCGCAGGATGTTGAACGCCGACGAGACGTTGAGCCCCGCCTCGCGGGCGATCTGCGTTGCGCCCAAGGGCCGGCCGCTGGCGGCGAGTAGCCTCATGATGATCATCGCGTTTTGAACCGCGGGAACAAGTTTCTGCGCGTTATCGTCAATCACGTCATTCCCTCAGTAGAATTACATTTGCTATACAGAATTATTTTGCTAGAGCAAGAGTGACCGAGGCGTCGAGGGAGGAGAGACGATGACGGCAGGAGTAGACAGCGATGTCTTCGAACAGCTTGTGGCGACGGTGGACCGGTTCGCCCGCGAGCGCTTGATCCCTGCGGAACGCCGGGTCGAAGAGGAAGACGATGTCCCCGAGGACATCGTGGCAGAAATGAAGGAGATGGGGCTGTTCGGCCTGTCGACGCCGGAGGAATACGGCGGCATCGGCCTTAACGTCCCGCAGGAGGCACGCCTCGTCGAGGCGCTGTGCTACGCATCGCTGACGTTCCGCTCGCTGATCGGCACCAATGTGGGCATCGGTTCGCAGGGCATCGTGATGGACGGCACGCCCGCGCAGAAGCAGCAGTGGCTGCCGGGCGTCGCGAGCGGCGACGTGATCGCCTCTTTCGCACTGACCGAGCCGGACAACGGCTCGGACGCAGGCGGCATTCGCACCTCGGCAAAGCGCGACGAAGGTGACTTCGTGATCAACGGCACCAAGCGCTATATCACCAACGCGGTGCGCGCGGGCGTCTTCACCGTCTTCGCCCGGACCGACCCGGACAAGCCGGGCGCGGACGGGGTCTCGGCCTTCATCGTGCCCGCCGACACGCCGGGCATCACGATTGCCAAACCCGATCGCAAGCTGGGCCAGCGAGGTACCAAGACTTCGGACGTCATCTTCGAGAACGTGCGCTTGCCGGAAAGTGCCATCATCGGCGGACCGGAGAACCTGAACCGCGGCTTCCGGACGGCCATGAAAGTGCTCGACCGCGGCCGCATCCACGTCGGTGCCATGGCCGTAGGGCAGGGCCAGCGCATGCTCGACATCGCCACCGATTACGCGCTTGAGCGCAGGCAGTTCGGCAAGCCGATTGGCGAGCATCAGCTGGTCCAGGGCCTGCTCGCCGATTGTCAGGCCGACCTGCTCGCCGCCCGTGCGCTGGTCCGCGCCACCGCGGAAACGTTCGACCGCGAGGGCAAGGCCATCCTGGAGGCGTCTTGCACCAAGTACTTCTGCACCGAGGCCGCCGGCCGCATCGCCGACCGGGCGCTGCAGATCCACGGTGGCGCCGGCTACATGGCGGAATACGATATCGAACGGCTCTACCGTGATATCCGCCTGCTGCGCATCTACGAGGGCACCAGTCAGATCCAGCAGTTGGTCATCGCGCGGCGAACGCTGGCGCAGCGGACCCAGTGACCGTGGCCGAACACCGGACCCGCAGCATCGACGAGATGCCGCCGCAGTCGCCGTTCTCGAATCTGCTCGGCATCGAAGTCGTGGCCTGCACCCCCGAAGAGGTGGTGTGCCGTATGCTCGTCACCGAGGCGATGGGCAACCGCAACGGCGTGCTCCACGGCGGCGCGTTGATGACCCTTGCCGACACCGCTGCGGGCTCGTCGGCTTTTATCAACAGCCCGGTGGAGATCTCGAACACGACGATCGAGGCCAAGACGAACTTCATCCGCCCGGTGAAGGTGGGCGACACGCTCACCGCGCGCTGCGTGCCCGTTCATGTCGGCCGCACGACGCTGGTGCTGCAAGTCACGCTGACCCGCGGCGACGGCAAGTTGGTTGGTACGACGTCGCAGACGCACCTTTTTCTGGGCTGGAAAGACTGAGACCGAAAGAATGGGGAAGACATGGGCGAAATCGATATCTCGAAACTCGGACCGCAGGCTGCTTACGAGGCCTTTCTGGCCGCGGGTCGTTTCATGATCCAGCGCGCCAAGAGCACCGGAGAGTACGTTTTCTGGCCAAAGGTGACCACGCCCACCGGCGCCACCGACCTCGAATGGGTCGAGGCCAAGGGCACCGGCACGATCTATGCGATTACGGTGAACCGCGCCCGCGCCGGGTCGTGGAACGTGGCACTGATCGAACTCGATGAGGGCGTTCGCATGATGTCGACGCTGCCCGAGGTGGAAACCGCCGAGATCGGCGCGCGGGTGCAGGCCCGCGTCGAGCAGACTGAGGACGGTCCGCGCGTCGTCTTCGACCTGACAGGGGAGGGCGCGGCATGAGCGTGCAGAACATCCGTGGAAAATCCGCGATCGTCGGCATGGCGACTGCCGGCGTCGGCGAGGCGCCGGGCTTCACTGCGATGGAGCTGCTGGGACAGGCGGCGGTCCGGGCGGTAAATGATGCCGGGCTGAAGCTTCAGGACATCGACGGCGTTTTCGCCGCGACCAGCAGCCATGCCTTCCCCACGATGAGCGTGGTGGAGTATCTCGGCCTGAAGCCGCGCTTCTTCGACAGCACCAATGTCGGCGGTTCCAGCTTCGAGATGCACCTGCTGCAGGCAACGCTGGCGCTCCAGACAGGCCTCTGCGACGCGGCGCTGGTCTGCTACGGCTCGAATCAGCGCACCGCTGGCGGGCGGCTCGTCTCGATGAGCGAGCCGCAATGGCACGAGACTCCCTACAAACCGCGCCACCCGATCACCGCCTACGCGCTGGCCACCAGCCGTCACATGGCAGAATACGGCACCAAGCGTGAGGATCTGGCCGACGTGGCGCTGGCGGCGCGTGATTGGGCCAACCTCAACCCCGAGGCCTTTGCCCGCGGGCCGCTCACCAAGGACGAGGTGATGTCGGCACGCATGATCTCGGACCCGCTCACCAAGGCGGACTGCTGCCTCGTTACCGATGGCGCCGCTGCATGCGTTCTGGTGCGCGCCGATCGGGCCAGGGATCTGCCAGGCAAGCCGGTGTACTTCATGGGTGCCGGCGCGGCCAATTACCACCGGTCGATCGTGGCGATGCCTGACCTCACCACCACCGCTGCCGCCCAGAGCGGACCGCGGGCGATGGAGATGGCCGGCGTCAGCCACGACGATATCGACGTGGTAATGCTCTACGACGCCTTCACGATCAACACGATCCTCTTCCTCGAGGATCTGGGCTTCTGTCCGAAGGGCGAAGGCGGCCGCTTTGTGCAGGACGGGCGCATCGCGCCGGGCGGCGAACTGGCGGTCAACACGAATGGCGGCGGGCTCTCTTGCGTACATCCGGGCATGTACGGCCTGTTCCTGATCGCCGAAGCGGTGGCCCAGATCCGCGGCGAGGCCGGCGAGCGGCAGATCGAAGATTGCACCTACGCGCTGTGCCACGGCAATGGCGGCACCCTGTCCAGCCAGTGCACTGCGATCCTGGGCTCGGAAGCGGCGCTATGACCAGCCTTCCGCATATTGACGGACTGATCGCCCCAAAATCCGTCGCCGTGATCGGTGCTTCCGACGATCCGACCCGCATCGGTGGGCGTCCGATCGCGGCCATGCTCAAGGCCGGCTACGAGGGGCGCATCCTGCCGGTGAATCCCAAACGCGAGACGGTGCAGGGCCTGGACTGCTACGCCAGCGTCGAGGACCTGCCGGGCGCGCCGGAGGCGGCGCTGATTGCGGTGCCCGCCAGGCTGGTGCCGCCCGCCATCGAGGCGCTTGGCCGGAAGGGTTGCAAGGCGGTCACCCTGTTCTCGGCAGGGTTCGCAGAGACCGGAGAAGCGGGCGAGGCAGCGCAACGGGACCTGGTGGCGTTGGCGGCCGAGCATGGCATGCGCCTGCTAGGGCCCAACACGCTTGGCGTCTTTAACGTGGGAATCGGGTATTACGGCACGTTCTCGTCGTCGCTCGATACCGGGTTCCCGACACTCGGGAACATCGGCATCGCCAGCCAGTCCGGAGCCTTCGGCGCGCATCTTGGGGCGCTGGCGCGGGACCGGGGGCTGGGCTGCTCGGTGCTTATCACCACCGGCAACGAAGCCGACATTACCGTGGCCGATGCGGTCCTCTGGATGGCTGAAAGCGACACCACGGACGTGATCTGCACCTACATGGAAGCGATCAATGACGCTCCGGCGCTGCTTGAGGCGCTCGACGTGGCGCGGAGCGCAGGAAAGCCCGTGATCGCGCTGAAATCTGGCCGTTCCGCCGTGGGCGCACGCGCCGCCGCGTCCCACACCGCATCGCTGACGGGCGATGCGGTGGTGGCTGATGCGGTCCTGTCGGATCATGGCGCGATCGTCCTGCGCGATCCCGAAACGATGATGGACATCGCGTATGCAGCGTCGAAGAAGGTGTTTCCCAAACGACACGCGCTCGGAGTCGTGACGGTGAGCGGCGGCGCGGGCATCGTGGCCAGCGACGAGGCCGAACGGGTCGGGCTTCCCATGCCGGCCATGCCCGAGGCCGCGCAGGTCGCGCTGAAGCAGGTCCTGCCATATGCGTCGCCGGTCAATCCGCTCGACTGTACCGCCCAGGCCCTGAACGACCCATCGCTTCTTGAACAGTTCACAAGGGCGGGGTTGGACGAGGGTGACTATGGCGCCGTCCTGTGCTTCCTGACCTACGTCGCCGGAAGCCGATCCATGGCGGATACCATCCTCGAGGCGATGACCCCGCTGCGCAAGGCGTTTCCCGATCGCATCATTGCCTTCTGCGCGCTGGGGGATCCGGACGTCCTGCAGCGCTATGACGACGCCGGCATCCTGGTCTTCAACGATCCCTGCCGCGCCGTGCGGGCGCTGGATGCCATCCTGCGTTTCGGCTCCGGGCGGTCGCACGGGCGCCCAGCTGCGCTGCGCGAGGCACAGCCGGTCCTTTTGCCCCCCGAAGCTCCGGACGAGGCAGAGGCAAAGGCGCTGCTATCCCAAGCCGGGATCCGCATTGCGCCCGAGCAGGCCGTTCAGGAACCCGATGCGGCGGTTCGGGCTGCCGAAGCCCTCGGCTACCCGGTCGTCATGAAGATCCTTTCTCCGGACATCCTGCACAAGTCGGACATTGGCGCGGTCATTCTCAACATCCGGGATGCGGATGGTGTGCGTGCGGCACATGACGAGATCCTCGCGGCGGCAGCGCATCATGCGCCGGACGCCCGCGTCAGCGGCGTGTTGGTGGCCAAGCAGCTGTCGGGCGGCGTCGAGTGCCTCATGGGCATCAATCGCGACCCGACCTTCGGCCCGGTGGCGGTGTTCGGTCTTGGCGGCATCTTCGTCGAACTGTTGAACGACGTGGCGCTGCGGGCCTGCCCCTTTGGACCAGAGACGGCGCGCGACATGATCCTGTCGATCCGCAGCGCGGCGATCCTGCAAGGCGCGCGGGGCACCGAACCGGCCGATATCGGCGCGCTGGCCGAGATGCTGTCGAACCTGTCCATCTTTGCGGCGGGCGCGGGCAAACGGCTGGTCTCGATCGACCTCAATCCGGTTTTGGCGATGCCGGAGGGGCAGGGCGCTTACGCGCTCGATGCGGTGATCGAGCTCGACCGGCAGGAGGTCGCTGCAGATGCCCATTGATTACGACCAGCTGATGAACTTCGACATCCCCGCGGTCCGCCAGACCTACGGTGCCGAAGAAGTGGCGCGCTTCGGGCTCACCGTCGGCATGGGGCAGGACCCTCTGGACATGCGCCAGCTTCCCTATATCGGCGCACTCGCCGACGACGCGCGGGCGATGCCGGCCATTGTCAACGTGCTGGGCCATCCAGGCTTCTGGCTCGGCAACCCCGAGACCGGCGTGGACGCGGTGAAGGTGGTGCATGGCGAGCAGGGCATCACCATCCACAGATCGATCCCGAACGAGGCCACCGTCGTCGCCAAGACCCGAGTCACCGGCCTTGTCGACAAGGGCGCAGGGCGCGGTGCGCTGCTCTACTACGAGAAGAGGATCTGCGAGGCCGAGAGCGGCGTGCACCTGGCGACCTGCCGAGGCACCACATTCTTGCGCGGCGATGGCGGGTTCGGCGGACCCGACGGGCCAGTCAAGCAAGCCCATACACTGCCCGAGACTCGACCGGACCACGTATTCGACACGCCGACCCGACCCGAGCAGGCGCTCTACTATCGCTGGAACGCCGATCCCAATCCGCTGCATCTCGATCCGCGGGTGGCCGAGAAGGCGGGTTTCGAACGGCCGATCCTGCATGGCCTCTGCACCTTCGGCCTCGCCGCCCATGCGCTGCTGGCAGTCATGTGCGACTACGACGACAGCCGCTTCGGCTCGATGGACGCGCGCTTCACCGCTTTCGTCTACCCGGGTGAAACGCTGCGGACCGAGATCTGGAACGACGGCTCGTTTCGAACGCGCGTGATCGAGCGCGACAAGATCGCCATCGGCAACGGGCTTTTCAAGCTGAGGGGAGCGGCATGAGCATCGACATCGCGACCAGCGCCGAAGGGCTGCGCACCATCACCTTGAACGAGCCCGAGCGGCGCAACCCCATCGGCCATGACAGGCGACTGGCACTGCGGGCAGCCCTGGGCGACGCGGCCACCGACGAGGCCGTCCGCGCCGTAGTGCTGACCGGCGCAGGCGGGCATTTCTCGGCCGGGGGCGACATCCGCGACCAAGGCGAGCGCAGCATCGGGGCGCATCGCGAGCGGTTCGCCGTGATTTCCGACATGGTGACCCGGATGGCGCGCTTTCCCAAGCCGCTGGTGGCAGCGATCGAAGGGTGGGCGGCGGGTGGCGGCTTTGCGCTGGCGCTGGCCTGCCCGATGGTGGTGGCCTCGCGCGAGGCGCGCTTTGTCGCCGCGTTCACCAAGATCGCGCTGATGCCGGACATGGGACTGCTGAGCACGCTGCCCGCACGGATCGGCCCCGCAAAAACCCGCCGGCTGCTGCTGAACAACCGCGTGGTCGAGGCGCCCGAGGCGCTGGAGCTGGGCATTGCCGACGAGCTGGCCGAGCCCGGCGGCGCCGCACGGCTCGCAGGCGACCTGGCGCTGCAGGAGGCGGACGCCGCGCCGCTGCCACGGCAATTCATCCTCGACTGGTTCGCCCGCGACCTGAACGACGCGCTGGATTACGAGGCGACGTTGCAGCCAGCCTTGCTGAACAGCGCAGACGCGGCGGAGGGCCGCGCAGCCTTCGCCGAGAAGAGGCGGCCGCAATTTCGGGGATGCTGAGCGTCTCGAGAAGCACGTTTTCCCGCGTGACCGGAGCAGGGGGGGCCGCACCGGGGACAGCGCACCTGCGTCGGATCCTCTTGGCCTCGATCATGCTTGCCGCAGTCGTTCTGGTCTTCATCGACTCGCGCCTGCTGGCCGGGTTCGCCACTGCGCTCCTGGTCCTTTACCTGGTGTTGGCCAGACGCCAGTTCGGCTTTGGCACGTGGGTGCCGGTGCTGATGGCGTTGGGCGGGCTTGTGGCGGCGCTGTGGCAGGTGGTGGCGCCCGAAGTGCTTTGGAAGGCAGTCGATCGGATGCTGTTCCTGTCGGCGCTGATCGCGATGCTCGGTACGTTGCGCTCGGCGGCGGCCATCGCACCCGAGGTGCACCGGGCCGGCCTCTTCGTCACCGGTCAGCCGGCCTCGCGGCGCTATCTTGCGCTGACGTCTGGCAGCCATCTCTTCGGCGTTCTGATCAACTTTGGCGGCTTGGCGCTGCTGCTCGATCTCGCCCAACGCTCGATGGCGTCCGACGAGGCTGCTCGGCTGCCCCCCGAAGCGCGCGAGGCGCGGCTCAGGCGCATGACGCTGGCGGTGATCCGAGGCTTTTCGCTGATCTCGCTCTGGTCGCCCTTCGGCTTTGCCATCAACGCGGTCCTGATCGCGGTGCCGGACCTGAGCTATATGAGCTTTGGCCCCATCGGCTTTGCCATGTCCTTCGTGTTCATCGCCATCGGCTGGGCCTTCGACCGTCGGGAGGGGCGTCGCCTTCGCCGTCTCGGCCTGCCGCGTCCCAGCCCGCCGCCGCGCAGCTGGACCGGGGCCGTTGCCCTGGTCGCTCATGTCCTGGCTCTGGGCGCGACGGTGTCGCTGGTGCATGAGCTTGCGCCGCTGAGCTTCCAGCAAGGACTGATCTGTGCCGTGCCCTGCTACGCGCTCCTCTGGGCCGCGCTTTCGTCCCGGGCCATGCCGGGCGGCCCCGCATCGGGTATCGGCCGCGCCTCGCGCGCCACTTGGGGTCGCCTCTCGGACATGGGTCCCGAGATCGGGGTCTTTGCGTCGGCCGGGTTCCTGCCGGTGGTGTTGCTGGCGCTGATCCCGGTCGAGGCATTGCGCGATGCGATCGCGGTGCTGGGGCTGGGCCCGGTGTCGCTGGCGCTGGGCATGTCATTCTCGATCTTCGGGCTGGCGTTGGTGGGCGTGAATCCGATCGTGGTCGCGTCGGTCCTTGGCGCGATTGCGGCGCAACTCGGCGTTTTGGGCCTCAATGATGTGGCCATTGCGCTCGCGATCGTCGGGGGTTGGACAGCGGTGATCGGACTGTCGCCCTTCATCACCACGCTGGTGATTTGCGGCGCGATTATCGGGCGCAGTCCCGCCACCATCGGGCTGCGCTGGAACGGGCCCTACTGCGTCGCCATCCTGCTGGTCTGGGCGCTGATGCTCACGACCCTGATGCTGAACGGCTTGATCTAGACCATCCCGACGTGGCGGGGCATGCCTTGCAGGCATGGCTCGGGCCTTTCGACAGAGCTTCCGTGCATGTCCTTGTTCAAAGCGTTGTGCCCGGCCACTGACCAGAGGTCACCATCGCATGCACCTCGGCGATCAGGAAGTCGGCGAAGCTGCTGCTCAGCCGCGAGCCGGGGCGGTTCAACGGCGTCATCAGGACCAACGTCCGGTCGATGGAGCGCCGCACGATCGGCCGCGCGATCAGCCGGCCCTCGCGCACGTGATTGATCACGCTGACCAGCGGCAGGATCGTGCTGCCCAGACCGCGCTCGACGAAGGCGAGCATGGTGGGCAGGATGTCGATCTCGAGCACCACGTTCAGGTCGATTTCCTGGCCCTGCGCGATGGCTTCGATGCGGCCGCGCAGCCCGTGCTCGGGACTGGGCAGGATCAGCGGCTGCTCCAGCGCCTCGCGGGCAGGTATTGGTACGCCGTCCCGTGCGCTTTCGATGTCCGCCGACTGGATGAGGAAGAGCTGCTCGATGATGATCGGCTGCGTCCTGATCGAGGCGGATTTCTGCCCCTCATACGCGATGCCGAGGTCGATCTTCCCGCGAAGGAGCCAGTCCTGCACATGGCCGCTGAAGCCGGAAATGACCCGCAGCTTCACCTTCGGATAGGTGGCCATCGTCCGCTCGATCAGGTGCGTGGCAAGAACCTCTGACACCGTAGGCGGCAGACCCACCGTCACCATCCCCGACAGGGGCGCCCGATTGCCTGAGACGTCACCGGCCATCTCCTCGATGTCTTCGAGAATCGCCTTCGCGCGGCGCGCCAGCCAGATGCCCTCTTCGGTGGGCATCACTCCGCGCCCATGACGGCGCAGCAGGGACACGTTCAGTTCGTCTTCAAGCGCTTTAACCTGACGGCTCAGCGCGGGCTGCGCGATGCTCAGACGGTCGGCCGCAGCGGTGATGCTGTTCAGCTCCACCACATGGATGAAATTGCGCAACTGACGGAAGTCCATTCATGCCTCATCTATATCTCTGTTATGTGTATAATGCATTTGAAACATGACTGACAGCTCGCCACTCTCCCTAGCATGAAGATGCTGTACCGCCGGGTGTCGTTCGGAGGAGCGCCCCGCGGAATGCAGGCCGAAGGAGGATCGGTCCGCCGGCGGCTTCACGTGAATAGGGAGGAAGTCATGAACACCGGAATTAAATACGGCGCCGCCTTGTGTGGCCTGATGACGTGGGGCGCGTTCTCCGCTTCGGCGCAGGATCTGCCGCAGACCATGGTCTGGACGTCCTACGACGTGGGCTCGGCCGGCTATGCGGAAGCCTCGGCGATCGCCGATGCCTTCGGCAAGGAGTTCGGCACCCGCGTGCGCATCCAGCCGTCTGGCAGCGGCATTGGTCGCCTTCAGCCGCTTCTGCAGGGACGCGCGGACTACGCCTTCCTGGCAACCGAAGCCTTCTTCGTGTCCGAGGGCGCGTTCGACTTCGCAACTCCCGACTGGGGGCCGCGGGAACTGCGCGCCGTCGCGGGACGTCCCGCCGGCATCACGCTGATCGCGGCCGGTGACGCGGGGATCGATACCGTCGAGGATGCCCGCGGCAAGCGCATCGCCTTTGTCGCCGGGAACCCTTCGGTGAATGTGAAATGCGAGGCGATCCTGGCCTTCGGCGGCCTGACGCTCGATGACGTCGAGGTGATCACCTTCCCGACCTACGCGGCGGCGATGTCGTCGATGACGCGCAACGAATCCGACGCCACCTGCACTACGCCGACGACGAGCCAGCTCTACGAACTGGCCGAGAGCCCGCGGGGCATCCATTATGCGCCGCTCGAGGCGGATAACGCGGCCGGATGGGAGGGGCTGCTCAAGGTCCTGCCGATCATGGGACCTTCTGACGAGGATGTCGCGGCCGGCTTGGAAGAAGGCGAAATTGCCAAGATGGCGGCCTATCGCTACCCGGTGATCACCACGACCGCCGATAAGTCGGCCGACGACGTCTATGCCTTCATCAAGGCCCTGGACGAGACCTACGACCTGTACAAGGACGGCACCGCAACCATGAGCCGCTGGGCGCTCGAGCAGTCGGGCAAGCCGGCGATCGACGTGCCCTTCCACGAGGGGGCAATCCGCTACCTCAAGGAAAAGGGCATCTGGACCGAAGAGGACGACGCCTGGAACCAGACGCGCACCGAGCGGATGGATGCGCTGCTTGCAGCTTGGGACGAGTTCAAGGCTCAGAACGGCGACCTTGAGGCCGAGGCGTTCGCGGATGCGTGGATGGAGCGTCGTGCAGAAGTCGTGGCCGGCCTGAACTGAACCTCAGCATCTGATGTCTCCCCGGCGCGACGGGCGCCGGGGACGTTTCTCGCAAGACCGGGATGAGCTCATGGATTCCGACAAGACCACCGAGGCCGCCTCGCCGGCCGAGGAGATCGCTGTGACACCAGCGACGGCCCCCGGCCAGACGGCCACGCGCGTGATCGTCATGGTGCTTGGCGCCCTTGGCGTCTCGATGGCCATCAACCAGCAATTCCTGCTCAACCTCTTCGGGTTTCAGCCACTCGGCAACGCCTACCTCTACTATCTCATCGGGATTTTCCTGGCGGTCGCGTTCCTGACGCTGCCGGCCAGCACGATGCACCCGCACCGGTTCTGGTGGCTTGACCCCATCCTTGCGGTGGCGGCCCTGGCAAGCGCGGGCTGGCTCGGCATGCACGGGCTCGACATCATCCAGAAGGGCTGGGAATACGACGCGCCGCCGATGGCCGACGTCATGGCGTTCGTGCTGATCTTGCTTGTGCTTGAAGGTGTAAGGCGGGCGGGGGGGCCGATCCTGCTGGTCACGGCGCTGCTCTTTGGCTCGTACCCACTTTACGCTGACTACATGCCGGGCTTCTTGTGGGGGACCGAGTATTCGCTCGTCGGGACCGTCCGGGCACATGTGCTTGGCGTCGAATCCATCATCGGCATTCCCATGCAGGTCGTCGCCGAACTCGTGATCGGTTTCGTGATCTTCGGATCCGTTCTGGTCGCCACCAAAGGCAGCGACTTCTTCATGGAACTCGCATCTGCCCTGCTTGGACACAGCCGTGGCGGTCCGGCGAAGGTCGCAGTGATCGGGTCCGGAATCCTCGGGTCGCTGTCGGGCAGCGTGATTTCGAATATCCTGACGTCGGGGCCGTTCTCGATCCCGACGATGCGGCGCGTGGGTTATCCCGCGCACTACGCCGCCGCCGTCGAGGCCTGTGCCTCGACCGGCGCAACGCTGATGCCGCCCGTCATGGGCACCGTTGCGTTCGTCATGGCCTCCTTTCTGGGGGTGCAGTACTCCAGTATCGTGATCGCGGCCGTCATTCCCGCGCTGATGTTCTACGTCGCGCTTCTGTTCCAGGTCGACATGTACGCGGCCCGGCGGGGGCTGAAGGGGCTGCCCAGAAGCGACATGCCGGCACTGTGGCCGGTTCTGAAATCCGGGTGGCCCTACCTGCTGAGCCTCGTCGTCCTGATCTTCGTGCTGATGGGGCTGCGTATGGAAGCCCGATCCCCCTATTACGCGTCGGTGGTGATGCTGCTGGCGACGGCCTTCAACAAGGATACGCGCCTGACCCTTCGACGGGCCAAGCTGCTCCTGCTCGATATCTCGACCAACATCGCGAGTCTCGTGGCCGTGCTGGCTGGCATCGGGCTCGTGGTCGGCGGACTGTCCTATACCGGCGTGGCGGGCGCGTTCTCACGCGAACTGCTGCTCTACGCTGGCGGCAACACGGCGCTCATGCTGCTCGCGGGCGCGGTGACCAGCTTCGTGCTTGGCATGGGGATGACGGTGACGGCCTGCTACATCTTTCTGTCCATCCTTCTGGCCCCGGCGCTGGTGCAGGCCGGGCTGAACCCGATCGCCAGCCACCTGTTCATCCTCTACTGGGGCATGCTCTCTTACATCACGCCTCCGGTCGCGCTTGCGGCGATCACGGCGGCGAACGTGGCGGGATCGAAGCCGATGCAGACCGGGTTCAACGCGATGCGCCTTGGCATGCCGCTCTTCGTGTTGCCCTTCATCTTCGTCTACGACCCGGCGCTCATCATGGAGGGGACGTGGGTGCAGATCGCCGAGCGCGTTCTGCTCACACTGGTTGCGATCTGGGCGATCACCTCGGCCTTCGAAGCGTGGATCTACAAGGTCGGCAGGATCGGCACCGCAAGCAGGATCGCTTTCGCCGCGGGCGGCATCCTCATCCTGTTCCCGGAGCTGACCACAAGCCTCATCGGCGCAGGGATTCTCGTGGCGGTGGTCGTTGTGAACCTTGGGCTCGTGCGCCGCAGAAACGCGGTCAAGGCATAAGCCAACAGACGGGAGAGACGCGAGTGGACAAGAGCGCGACCGACCTGGCGACTGCCGTCGCCCCAATCACCGACGGCGCATCTGTGATGATCGGCGGCTTCGGGTCCTCAGGCATCCCCTTCGGGCTGATCGACGCGCTGCTGGACCAGGGGGCGACGGGGCTGACCGTGATCTCCAACAATGCGGGGGCGGGCGAGACCGGCATCGCTAAGTTGCTGAAGGCCGGGCGGGTGGCAAAGGTCATCTGCTCGTACCCTCGCTCACCCGGCTCCATCTGGTTCGAGAAGCGCTACGAGGCGGGCGAGGTCGCGCTCGAAGTCGTGGCGCAGGGCACCTTGGCTGAACGTATCCGCGCGGCCGGTGCGGGGATTGGCGGCTTCCTGACCCCGACCGCGTATGGCACGCGGCTGGCCGAGGGCAAGGAGACGCGGGTGATCGACGGGCGCGGCTACGTGCTCGAGGCACCGCTGGCGGCCGACTTCGCGCTGATCCGCGCCGAACGGGGGGACAAGTGGGGCAATCTGAGCTTCCACGCCACGGCGCGCAACTTCAACCCGGTGATGGCGATGGCGGCGAAACATGCGGTGGCCGAGGTGCGTGAGCTTTCCGATGTCCCGCTTGATCCCGAGACCGTGGTGACACCCGGGATCTTCGTGAAACGCGTGGTGGAATACGGAGTCAGACCTTGAACGTGCTTGACGACGCACAGCTTGCGGCCCGCGTGGCGCGGGACATTCCCGATGGCTCGTATGTCAATCTGGGTATCGGCAAGCCGACCCATGTCTCTGGCTACGTGCCCGAGGGACGCGAGGTGGTTTACCACTCGGAAAACGGCATTCTTGGGGTCGGTCCCGCGCCCGCGCCGGGCGCCGAGGACCTCGAGCTGATCGACGCCAGCAAGCGCTATGTCACGGCCGCCCCCGGCGCCGCCTTTTTCGAGCATTCCGACAGCTTTGCGATGATGCGCGGCGGTCATATCGATATCGCGGTTCTGGGCGCCTACCAGGTGGCCGAAAACGGTGACCTTGCCAATTGGGCCACGCTGGACGAAGCCTATCCGCCGGCGGTGGGCGGCGCGGTCGCTTGCACAGTATAACATGGAACGATTCCTGCCCTTCTG
>NZ_JBELKF010000061.1:0-20703 GCF_042089775.1 Palleronia sp. | reverse complement strand
GTGAATCATGCGGGCCGCACAGCCTCAACCTGATTAATGGGTCCTGAGCCTAAGCACATGATGCTCCTAAATTCGTTCGTTCGAATGGAGACAACGACCCCTACCGCTTCCTCTGTGCCCGGATGCGTATTGCTTTCCTGCGTGACGCGCGGCAGCGGATGGCCCGTCAGGTCCGGAAATCACCGGTTCCCGTGCCGGCTGATCTCGAACTCCGAGATCAAGACTGATCTGACAGAACGGGCGAGCCGGCCGCGTTGCTCGTCGTTCCGTTGATAGGTCGTAAGATCACATGGCGCGTCGAACGGGCGCTCGCACAAGTCCAATTCGGCGCCGGGATGCCGAGACGCGCGACGAGGCGTTTGCTCGAGCTGCAGTCATCGTGCAACATTTGCGCGCGGCTCGTGTCGTTGTCGTCCAACGCCGCCACGTCTGGGAGGACAGCTCATGCTCCAGGGGGCACATCACGCGGACAAGGTCATCCGTGTCGTCGGGTCCGGTTCGAACGCGGCGCGTTCGCCCCTGGCCGCATCCTGGCGGCGGTCGCTCGAGCATTACGGGCTCGACCCCGCTGGGGGGAGGGCACCCGATCTGGTCGAGGACCGAGAGCTTGCCCGCCGGCGGGACGAGCTGGGTCAGGTGCTTGCCCTCGCGGCGCCCAAGCTGGATCAGCTCTTCGGGCTGGTGGGCGGTTCGGGCTGCGGTGTCCTGCTGACGGATGCCGCGGGGATCGTGCTGGACCGCCGATGCGCCGACTCCGACGCCACTACCTTCCGCGACTGGGGCCTGCACCCCGGTGCCGACTGGAGCGAGGCGAGGGAGGGCACGAACGGGATCGGTACCTGCCTCGCCGAAAAGCGCCGGGTCACCATCCATCGCGGCGAGCACTTCCTGGCGCGCAACACCGCGCTCAGCTGCATGGACGCACCCATCTTCGGGGCCGATGGCGGCCTGATTGCAGCCCTCGACGTGTCGTCAGCACGGGTCGATCAGACCGAAGGGTTCAACCGGCTGATCGCGGCGGCGGTCGCGCAGTCGGCCCAAGCGGTCGAGGCCTGTAATTTCCGCGCGACCTTCCCCGGCGCGCGGATCATCATGGCCGATACCGACGATGCCAACGCGGCGGTCCTGCTGGCCGTGGACCGGGACGACCTGGTCATCGGTGCGACCCGCGCAGCGCGGCGGGTGTTCGAACTGGAGCAGGTCGGGCCGCTGAAGCCGCGGCCTGCCGCGGACCTGCTCGGGAAAGAGGATGGTCCGTCGGGGTTCGAGAAAGCCGAGCGCGCAGCGGTGGTTCGTGCGCTGGCCCGGGCGGACGGTAACGCCTCGCAAGCCGCGCGGGCGCTCGGGATCGGGCGTGCGACACTCTATCGCCGCATGCGCCAGCTGAAGATCGACAGGTAGGAACTCACACCTGTCTCGTGCCTGAGACACCGCGCAGGGGCTACGCAAATTGCCCGGCTATCTTGCGCGCAACGTTGGATGCACAGTTCCGTCACCGGGAGGAGGACCCGGTACTTTGCGGAGGAGCACCCCATGAACGTGATGACCAAGCCCGAGAGCGTCTACACCTCTCCCTTCCGGGATCGCTACGACAACTTCATCGGCGGCAAGTTCGTCGCCCCTGTCGACGGCGCCTATTTCGACAACGTCACCCCGATCACCGGCGAGAAGGTCTGCGAGGTCGCGAGGTCCGGCGCTGCCGACGTGGAAATGGCGCTCGACGCCGCCCATGCCGCCAAGGCCGGGTGGGGCGCCACTCCCGCCGCCGCGCGCGCGAATACTCTCCTGAAGATCGCCGACCGGCTGGAAGAAAAACTGGACCTGCTGGCCCAGGCCGAGACCTGGGACAACGGCAAGCCGATCCGCGAGACCACGGCCGCCGATATTCCGCTCGCCATCGACCACTTCCGGTACTTCGCCGGCGTGCTGCGGGCCCAGGAAGGTACGATGTCCGAGATCGACCCCGAGACGGTTGCGTATCACTTCCACGAGCCGCTGGGCGTCGTCGGCCAGATCATCCCGTGGAACTTCTCGATCCTCATGGCGGCTTGGAAGCTCGCCCCGGCGCTGGCCGCGGGCAACTGCGTCGTTCTGAAACCTGCCGAGCAGACACCCGCCGCAATCATGGTCCTGGCCGAGCTGATCGCCGACCTGCTGCCGGAGGGCGTGTTGAACGTGGTGAACGGCTATGGCGCCGAAGTTGGTGCCGCGCTGGCCCGGAGTCCCCGCATCGCTAAGATTGCCTTCACCGGTTCGACCGAGACCGGGCGCAAGATCATGCAGGCCGCGACCGAGAACCTGATCCCCGTCACGCTGGAGCTTGGCGGCAAGTCGCCCAACGTCTTCTTCTCGGACATTATGGCCGAGGATGACGCATTCCTCGACAAGGCGGTCGAGGGCTTCGTCCTTTTCGCCTTCAACCAGGGCGAGGTCTGCACCTGCCCCAGCCGGGCGTTGATCCAGGAGGATATCTACGAGGCGTTCATCGCCCGCTGCATCGAGCGCGTGAAGGCCATCAAGCAGGGCGATCCACGCGACAGCGCGACCATGGTAGGCGCGCAGGCCAGCCAGGAACAGCAGGACAAGATCATGTCCTACCTGACGATCGGCGTGGAGGAGGGCGCCGAGGTGCTGGTCGGCGGTGGCGCGGCGAAGATGGAAGGCGACATCGCCAACGGCTTCTATATCCAGCCGACCATCCTGAAGGGCCACAACAAGATGCGGGTCTTCCAGGAAGAGATCTTCGGCCCGGTCGTGTCGGTCACGACCTTCAAGGACGAAGCCGAGGCGCTCGCCATCGCCAATGACACGATGTACGGCCTCGGCGCGGGCGTCTGGAGCCGCGACGCCAATCGCTGCTTCCGCATGGGCCGTGCGATCGAGGCGGGTCGCGTCTGGGTCAACAACTATCACGCCTATCCCGCCCATGCCGCCTTCGGTGGCTACAAGCAGTCGGGAATCGGGCGCGAGAACCACAAGATGATGCTCGACCACTACCAGCAGACCAAGAACATGCTGGTCAGCTATAACCCTCACAAGCTCGGCTTCTTCTGAGGGGCAGTCATAGGGCAGGACAGGAAGCCGGCGCGGTATCTGCGCCGGCTTCTTCGTTCCCGGCGAAGGCCGTGCGGCATTCACAGAATCCGAGTCTGTTGTGCCAGAGGCGCGGTTTTAGCACCCCTCCGGCTGGCGTGCCGCAGTCGAATGCGTCACGCCCTTTGCGGTGGTCGAGAGCGGACCTAGATCACGCCCTTCTGCTTGGCCACGTGGGTCGAGATCACGTCCATCAGCGCAGGCGAAAGCGCGTCGTAAGGTGGCAGGCCGAGATCGTTCAGCCTTGCCCGGATCGCTGGCATCTGGTCGGGCGGCGTGCCGGACTCGATGATGGACGATACGAACGCCGCGAACTCGGGCGGCGACCAGCCCTCCTGATCGCTGAGCTCGGTATGGACGAAGTCGAGGCCGTAGAACGGGTGGTCCTGGTTCTCGATCCGGCCGAACATATGCGTGCCGCAAACCTTGCAGGCGTGCCGCTGGATCGTTGCGCTGGGGTCGACCACCTCCAGTTTTTCGTCGTGCCCGACAACGGCGATATTGTCGCGCCCGACGACCGCGATCTGTGCGAACACGGCGCCTTCGGGCTTCCAGCACTTGGTGCAACCGCAGACGTGATTATGCGCCGTCTGCGCCGACACGCGGACTTTTACCGGGTCGGTCTTGCACTTGCAGGTCAGCGTCCCACCGCTGAACCCTTCCTTGCCGCTGGAATAACCTTCATCCACCGCCGGGTGGATCTTTACACCGGATGTCGGTGGGCTGTTGGTGCTTTTATTGCCAAAAAGTCCTGAAATAATACTCATGCCCAGCTCCTCCGTAGGGCCCTCGTGAAACGAGCATGCTGCGGCATCTGACACATTACAAGACCTCGTTGCGAAGGCGCTGCTTTAGCCGGGGTAGGGCGCGAAGCGGCAATCTATGGGTGATGCCAAGCAAAAAGGAGTGCCCGCAATGCGAGCACTCCTGCATCATCGGCGGTTCCGCCGCGGGTCGATCATTCGACGGTAAAGCCCTCGTCGTCCGATTGGGCGAGGTAGGCCAGAAGGTCGGCCACGTCCTGCTCCTTGCGCAGGCCTGGGAACGCCATCTTCGTCCCGGAGACGACGTCGCGCGGCGCTTGCACGAAGGAGGCCAAAGTCTCGGCGTCCCAGACGTGCGTCTCGCCGAACTCCTGCATCGCCGAGGAATACGCGAACCCCTCCATCGATCCGGGCACGCGGCCGAAAAGCTGGTTCAGCTGGGGACCGACGCGGTTCTGCGCGTCCTCGCCAACGGCGTGACAGGCGGCGCAGCGGCGGAACACGCGCTCGCCGGCCTCGGCGTCGCCCCCGGTGAAGTCCTGCGCCTGGGCGGAGAACGCCATCGTTGCGGCGGCGAAGGCTGGTATCAGTCTTAGCATTGGTCTTACATCCTCCCTGATGTCTTTGGCTCAGCCGTTCAGCACGCTCGGCCCTGAACGACCAGATGTGGCGGCAAAGGTCCTTCGCCACCACCGGTGCCGGACTTGTGGTCCGGCACGTTGTTCATTCCGCATTCCCTGTCAGTCGCGCACGGTAGGTTTCTGCCACCTGCGGGTGCAGCGGCCACACAATACAACCATCCTCGTAGGGCTCCACCACCTGAAGGAAGAACACCTCTGACGCCCCAATAAGGACCGTCACTGTGTCGCCGATATGGCTGGCGGTGAAGTCGTGCAGCGCCTGTTGCTGCGCGTCGCTGAAGCAAATGGTGAGGCCGCCCTGCTCGCCGACCTCAAGCGATGACAGCTCGGGCGGCGGGACCTCGTGAGTGTCCTCGCCGGCCGAAAAGGACAGCACCTGCGGTTCGGCTGCCGCGACGCTGCCGGTCGCGAGGGCCAAGGCCGCCGCGACCGACAGCCACGCCGATCGGGTCCGCATCAGTATAGGACCACCGACCGGATGCTCTCGCCCTTGTGCATCAGGTCGAAGCCCTTGTTGATGTCCTCGAGGGGCATCGTGTGGGTGATGAGGCTGTCGATGTCGATCTTGCCGTCCATGTACCAGTCGACGATCTTCGGCACGTCGGTGCGACCCCTGGCGCCGCCGAACGCCGTGCCCTTCCAGACGCGGCCTGTGACCAGCTGGAACGGGCGCGTCGCGATCTCGGCACCCGCCGGGGCGACGCCGATGACGATCGACTGACCCCAGCCGCGATGCGCGCATTCGAGCGCCTGGCGCATCACGGTGACGTTGCCGGTGCAGTCGAACGTGTAGTCCGCGCCACCGATGTGATCGCCCCGCCGCTTCGTCAGGTTTACGAGGTAGGGGACGACGTCCTCCCCGATCTCCTTCGGGTTGACGAAATGCGTCATCCCGAACTGCTCGGCCATCGACTTCTTGCTGTCGTTGATGTCGACACCGATGATCATGTCGGCGCCCACCATCCGCAGGCCCTGAATCACGTTGAGGCCGATGCCGCCGAGGCCGAAGACGACCGCCGTCGAACCCGGCTCGACATTGGCGGTGTTGACCACCGCGCCGATGCCCGTCGTCACACCGCAGCCGATGTAGCAGATCTTGTCGAAGGGCGCGTCCTCGCGGACCTTGGCGACGGCGATCTCGGGCAGTACCGTGAAGTTCGAGAAGGTCGAGCACCCCATGTAGTGGTGGATCGGCTTGCCATCGAGGCTGAAGCGCGAGGTGCCGTCGGGCATCAGACCTTGGCCCTGGGTCGAGCGGATCGCGGTGCACAGGTTCGTCTTCTGTGATAGGCAGGACGGGCACTCGCGGCACTCGGGCGTGTAGAGCGGAATGACGTGGTCGCCCTTCTTGACGCTGGTGACGCCGGGGCCTGTATCGACGACAATGCCCGCGCCCTCGTGGCCGAGGATGGCGGGAAAGATCCCCTCGGGGTCTTCGCCCGACCGGGTGAATTCGTCGGTGTGGCAGATGCCGGTCGCCTTGATCTCGACGAGGACCTCGCCCTCCCTCGGGCCCTCTAGGCTGACGGTGGCGATCTCCAGCGGCTCTCCCGCCTTGAATGCGACGGCGGCGCGGGTGTCCATAGGTTCGATCCTCCCTCTGTTGTGCCACGAAGCTTTACAACCGGCTTGCGACGATGCAAGCAACGGATTCAACAGCATGGGGGGAGGAACGGATGAGACCCACGCTATTGGCGCTGCTGGTCGGCGCAAGCGCGACTGCCGCCGCGGGGCAAGTGCGCGACGGCACCGGCAACGTCTATCCCACGGTCGCGATTGCCGATTACGTGCTTGGGTGCATGGCCGCGAACGGCAATACGCACGAGGCGCTGCGCGACTGCTCCTGCTCGATCGACGTGATCTCTACGATCCTGCCATACGATAAATACGAAGCCGCCGAAGCTTACATGAGCCTCGGCCGGATCACCGGCGAGCGCGGCGTCCTGTTTCGCGAAAGCGAGCAGTCGAAAGAGGCGACGAGCGCCCTTCGCCGCGCCCAGATCGAGGCCGAGCTGCGCTGCTTCTGACCGTCAGGCGCCCGAACGCGCGACTTCGACCGGCCAGGATTTGCTGAAGACGTTGCCTTCGGTGTCCTCGGCTTCGACCGTTATCGCGCCGCCGTTCGGCTGGAAATCGAAGCGAATGCTCGGATCCTCGGACAGCGAGATGCCCCCTTCCATCGTCAGGATCGGCGCATTGCCCTGGGCGACCCTCAGGTCGTGGATGAAGTGCGCCGGGATGTAGTAGCGCGTCAGCTGGTCCATCTGCAGGCCCGAGTTGTTCGGGTGCCGGATCATCAGCTGCGCCTCGGGATGCGCGCCTTGCTCTCCATCAAACTGCCGCAGCTTCATCTGGCCAAGATTGGCCAACGCCGCCTCGGGGTCCTTGCCCATCGGAGCTGAGCACCCGCCCGACGCCTTCACGAAATTCTCGGTCATGTGCAGCGAGCCGTCCGACAGCTCGGCCACCAGATGCACGTTCGTGTAGGACTGAACCCGCACCCGCGTTTCGATTTGAGTGACGCCGGCATCCGCGCCAAGTTCGAACACGGCAGCAACAGGCGCCGGGTTTTCGTCAATCACCAGCGTCACGCGTTCGACCCGCAGATCGGAACCTTCGGGCGGCGCGAAGTGCATCGTCACCGGGACCGTCGCCGCGTCTTCGGCCCTGTATGGCGTTTCGAGCTTCACGACGTCGCTTTGCTCCATCGCGCGTCCGTTGAAGACGTCGTTCACTATGTCCGACCACGCGTCCGACGCTGCCTGCGCCAGTCCGCCCGTCGCCATGAGCAGACCGGCCGCCATTCCCATCGTCCTCCTCAACATCGCTCAACCCTCCCGTCTTGCGTATGCCACGTGCTATATAGCAGATCCTCGGGCTTATTCCCACTCCAGCTCGGTGAAGGCGGCGGTCACGTTCCGCCGGTGGAAGGCCTCCACGAGGTCCCAGTCCGCGGCAGGTGGCGGAATAGCCTCGACCGCCTCGGCGAGTCCGGCGCCATCTGCGATCTGTGCCCGGACGGCATCGGCGAGGGTGGCGAGGTAGGCGAACTGCTCCGCAGACGCCGCGGGCCAGTCGACGACGGCAGGCCCGTGCCCCGGCACCGCCTGAGTCGCGGGCAGGGCCGTCAGCTCATCCTTGATCGCGAGCCAGCCCTTGATGCTGCCATCGACCACCGGAAGATGGTGGAGGAACAGCAGGTCTCCGGCGAAGAGCGTCCCCGTTCGTTCGTCGACCACCGTCAGGTCGTTGTCGGTGTGCGCCGTGGGCCAAGCCCGAAGCGACAGTGGTCGATCCCCAAGGTCGAGCTTTCCTGCATCCTCCACCTCCTGATCCGGCAGGACCACCCTCAGCGCATCTGTCGCCTCTGCGCCGAGCGCTTCGATGGCGCCGGCCACGTAGTATTCCGCCCGGGCGGCAAGCGCGCGGGCAAGCTTGGCGTGGGCGACCACCTCCGCCCCGGAGGCGGCGACGACAGGTGCAGCGGCAAGCACGTGGTCGGGGTGCATGTGGGTGTAGATGACATAGCGGATCGGCAGCTGCGTGCGGTCGCGGACCGCCTCGACCAGCGAGGCGCCTTCAGCGACGCTGCCGCCGGGGTCGATGACCGCGACCGCATCGCGCCCGACGATGAAGCCGGAATTGGCGACTGCTCCTTCATTCGCGGGTGAGGCAAGGGCGACAGCGCCTTCGAGCACGTAAACGCCCGGAGCGATTTCCTGCGCATCCAACGCCGCGGCCGACGAATCGAACGGCAAGAACGCGATTGCTGCAGATGCGAAATGGCGGATCGCCGCTCGCATTCCGATTCCTCTTCAAGCGTGCAGGACCCGCCGCAGATTCAACATACGCCAAATCGCAGCGCGCCGTCTGCGGACGCGCGGAATTGAGGCGCCGCAGCTAGGCCGGGATTCGGGGCTTTCTACTGTCATCACACGATTATTTGCTGCTTGCCTCAACGTTAGTCCTGTGCCTAGTCTGATTTATTCCACCGCGGCTGCCGTTAAAGCAACGCATTTGTCTGCTCGGGGGGAGGCTATTCGAGCGCATCCGGACACCGCTTTTGCGACGTCCGCGGAGGGAGAGGTGCGATGCAGGATCCTGACGATCCTGTGCAGACGGCCGTGGAGGAGGAAACTGATGAAACATGGATTGCTTGGTGCAGCGTCAATCGCTGCGCTGGTGGCGGCGCCTTGGGCGGCGTCAGCCAATGAAGAACTTCAGAAAATGGCGGAGGAACAGCCGGGCGAATGGGTGATGCCCACTGGCAATTACGCGAACTGGCGTTATTCCGAGCTCGACCAGATCAACAAGGACAATGTCGACCAGCTCCAGGTTGCCTGGACGATGTCGACCGGCGTTCTGCGCGGGCACGAGGGCAATCCCCTCGTCATCGGCGACACGATGTATTTTTCGACGCCGTTCCCGAACAACGTGTTTGCGGTCGACCTCGCAAATGACGGCGTCATCAAGTGGAAATACGAGCCGCAACAGGACCCGCAGGTCATCGGCGTCATGTGCTGCGACACGGTCAACCGCGGCGTGGCCTACGCGCCCGCAACGGACAGCCATCCTGCGACCATCATCCTGAACCAGGCCGATACCACCGTTGTCGCGCTGGATGCCGTTACCGGTGAGGTTCTGTGGGAAGTCAAGAATGGCGACCCTGGCAAGGGCGAGACTGCGACGATGGCGCCCCAGGTCGTGAAGGACAAGGTGCTTATCGGCAACTCGGGCGGCGAATACGGCGTGCTCGGCCACATGACCGCCTACGATGTCGCGACAGGCGAGATGGCCTGGCGCGCGTTCTCGGCCGGTCCGGACGACATGACACTGATCGACCCCGAGAACACGACCCATCTCGGCAAGCCCGTCGGCGCGGACTCCGGTACCGCGACCTGGGAAGGCGACCAGTGGCAGATCGGCGGCGGCACCACCTGGGGCTGGATCTCTTACGATCCCGAACTCGATCTCATCTATTACGGCACCGGCAACCCGTCGACGTGGAACCCGTCTCAGCGTCCCGGCGACAACCGCTGGTCGATGACCATCATGGCCCGCGATCCCGACGACGGCATGGCCAAGTGGCTCTACCAGATGACGCCGCATGACGAGTGGGACTATGACGGCGTGAACGAGATGATCCTCGCGGATCTCGACATCGGCGGCGAAAGCCGCAAGGTCGTCGTGCACCCTGACCGGAACGGCTTCGCCTATACGCTGGACCGCGAGACGGGTGAGCTCCTCGTGGCCGAAAAGTACGATCCGTTCGTGAACTGGGCGACCCACGTCGAAATGGACCCCGAGAGCGATCAGTACGGGCGTCCGCAGGTGGTCGAGGAGTATTCGACAGCGCAGGGCGGCGAAGACGTCAACACGACCGGCATCTGCCCGGCGGCGCTTGGCACCAAGGACCAGCAGCCCTCGGCCTACTCGCCCGAGACAAAGCTGTTCTACATCCCGACGAACCACGTGTGCATGGATTACGAGCCATTCCGCGTGAGCTATACTGCCGGTCAGCCTTATGTCGGCGCCACCCTGTCGATGTACCCGACGCCGGAAAGTCACGGCGGAATGGGCAACTTCATCGCCTGGGATGCCACCAAGGGCGAAATCGTTTGGTCGATCCCCGAGCAGTTCTCGGTCTGGTCGGGCGCTCTGGCCACCGCCGGCGATGTCGTCTTCTATGGCACTCTCGAGGGCTATCTGAAGGCGGTCGACATGGAGACGGGTGAGGAGCTTTACCGCTTCAGGACCGGCTCCGGCGTGATCGGCAACGTGATGACCTACGAGCACGAGGGCGACCAGTACCTCGGGGTGCTCTCGGGCGTCGGCGGCTGGGCCGGCATCGGCCTCGCGGCCGGTCTGACGGACCCCAACGCCGGTCTTGGTGCAGTCGGGGGTTACGCCGCCTTGTCGGACTACACCAACCTCGGCGGTCAGCTGACGGTCTTCAAGCTGCCCGACCAGGTCGCTTCGTCGCAATAAGGCGCGCAGACGCCGCAGGACATTGTACCTGCGGAAGTCGCGGAGGCAGCCATGCCTCCGCGATTCAGTTCCCGGTCCGTGCCGGGCAGGGACGACGCCGACGTCGCCTCTTGTCGCGCAATCCGCCTCACAGACTCCGCTGAATAGGAACATCCAATAATGTTGAAGTACGTAATCCGTGGCGCCCTCCTCGCGGCCTGCACCGCAGGGTTTGCCTCGGCGCAGGCCGCCGATCCCGCGGCGGTCGAGAACGACGAGGGCAAGTACTATGACGCCGAAGGCTATCCCACTTTCAACATCGCCGAGGACGGAACGGTCGACTTCCACACCTACTCAGGCTTCCGCCGCTTCAACTCGGAATGCCATGTCTGCCACGGCCCCGACGGCGTGGGCTCCACCTTCGCGCCGGCCCTGGTCGAGAGCGTGCAGAACATGAGCTACGAGGACTTCGTCGCCATCGTCGCCGGCGGCCGCGAAAACGTCGGTTCCGGCAGCCAGAACGTGATGCCCGCCTTCGGCACCAACCCCAACATCATGTGCTACCTCGATGACATCTATATCTACCTGCGCGCGCGCGGCGAGGGCGACCTGCCCCGTGGCCGCCCCGCCAAGAAGGAAGCAAAAAGCGATGTCTTTTCCGAGATGGAAGATGCCTGCATGGGTTGATCGGGCGCGCCATGCCGTGCTGGCGATCTCCATCGGGATGGCCGCACCCCACGCCGCCGTCGGTCAGGAGACCGGCGTCGGCGACGCGTTCGAACTCGTCGATCCCGACACCCTGCGCGTCTGCGCAGACCCCCGCAACCTGCCGTTCTCGAACGAGGCGGAGGAGGGGTTCGAAAATGCGCTGGCTGAGCTTGTGGCAGACAGGCTGGAGCGGTCCAGCGTCGACTACACGTTCTTTCCGCAAGGCGTCGGCTTCGTCCGTAACACCCTGCAGGCCTACAGGTGCGACATCATCATGGGCTACGCCCAGGGCGACGAGCTGGTCCAGAACACCAACCCCTACTACAGCTCGGCCTACGCGCTGATCGTGCCGCCGGACTCCGAGCTTGGGGGTATCGAGCGCATGGACGACCCGCGGCTTCAGGGCAAGCGGATCGGGGTCGTGGCGGGAACGCCACCGGCCAGCAGTCTTGCCAAGAACGGCCTCATGGGAAGCGCGCGGCCGTACCACCTCATGGTCGACACGCGCGTTTCGTCGCCCGTCCACGACATGATGACCGACCTAGCCGAGGGAGAGATCGACGCCGCCGCCGCCTGGGGGCCGATGGCCGGCTATTACGCGCAGCAGCAGACGCCGCCGCTCAAGGTGATCCCGCTGACGTCGGAGGTGGACGGGCCGCGAATGACCTATCGTATCACGATGGGCGTCCGTCCGTCGGACCAGGAATGGAAGCGCGAACTGAACGATCTGATTCGCGAGAACCAGGACGACATCAATGCGCTGCTTCTCGAATACGGCGTGCCGCTGCTCGACGAGCTCGGCCAGCCGATCACGCAATGATACGGGGTGCGCTAGGGACGGCGGCGGGCGCCGTCTTCCTGCTTTGCACGGTCGCTGCGGCGCAGGCCCCGCTGGAGCCGTCGGATTATCGCACATCCGAATACCGCGCCGCCGTACCCGAAACGCTGAGTGGCGCCACGGTGATCGACGCCGCGACGGCCGAGCACCTCTGGCGCGAGGGCAGGGCTGTCTTCGTGGACGTCCTGCCCCGACCCGAGCGCCCGGCGGAGCTGCCTTCCGACACCTATTGGCGTGCCCCGGAACGACTGGCGATCCCCGGCAGCACGTGGCTGGCGAATACCGGCTACGGAACTTTGACGCCGGAAAGGCAGGCGTACTTCGAAGCGGGGCTTGCCCGCGTGATCGACGAGGCAACGCCCGTCGTCTTCTATTGCCAGAGGAACTGCTGGATGTCGTGGAACGCTGCAAAGCGCGCGCTCGAGCTCGGCGTCGAGCAGGTCCACTGGTTCCCGGACGGCACGGATGGCTGGGCGGAACGCGATCTGCCGCTCGAACCACTGGAGCCCTGGTCGCTCGAGGGCGCGAACGGCTAGGTTACTTAGGAATGGCGCTGTCGATCGCCCGGCCGAGTGCGAAGAGTCGCTGCTCGACCAGCCGCGGCACCTCGCACACGAAGGGCAGCGACTGGCGCCGCTCTTCAAAGACGCGCAGGTCCCACTGAAGCTGCTGCTCGGCCTCAGAGGTCGTGCCGAGCGGACTTTCCGCCACCTTGGCCTTCTCCGTGCGGATCTTCTGGACCAGGGCCTTCTGGTGCCGGGCGAAGCGCTCGATCCCCTCGATGATCTCGCTGCGCTCGGCGTTCATCGTCTCGAATAGGCCCGAGAACAGCAGGGCCAACCGCGCTGACCGCTCTTCTGCGGGCAGCCTCTGGGCAAAGCTCTCGATGGTCGCAACGGCCTCTTCCTGAGGCACGCGGCGCTGGCTTAAAAGCTCGACCATCTGGCGCACCTCGTCGTCGGCACGCCAGTCGCCAACTTCTTCTATGTCGGGACCGGTCCAGACCGCTGCGGGTGTCAGCGCGGGGACCTTGCGCTGGACGCAAGGCCAGTCCGGGTCAACGCGCTCGGGCTCCTGCGCCGCCGCCGCGCCGGCGGCAAACACCAGCGCGACCGTCGCCAGAAGGGTCCGCATCCGCGTCATCCGCTGACGTTGAACACGGCGCGCTGCGTCTCGCCGGTCGTCCCCGGGATGCGCAGCTCGAACTGACCGGGGCGGATCGGGATGAAGGTAATCTCGGCCCGGCCCGCGGCGTCGAACTCCAGCGAGTCGAGGCCGAGCGGGCGTACTTCGATGTCGTTGATCACCACCTCGTTGATCCACACGTTGCGGAAGAACTCTGCTCCGCCGATCGCAAGCTCGGCAGAGCCATCCGCTTCGATGGCCAACATGTAGTGCTTCCCAGCCTCCAGCTCGTACGGTGCCTCGGCCAATGGCTGACCCGAGGCGAGCGTGATCGGTTCCAGATCGATCTCGCGCGTCAGCAGGCCGGATTGCGCGGCGGCAGATCCGGCCAAGGCCATAGCGATGGCCGCCGCAGCGGTGGTGCGAATGATGCTCATGGTGTCCTCCCTCATTGTTTGTGGCGGGTCAGTCCGGCGTCGCGACGACACCCCAGGGGAACTCGCCAACCTGCACGGACTTGATGACCTCGCGGTCTGCGACGTCGATCACCGAGATGTCGTTGGACACGCCGTTGGTCGAGAACAGCAGCGCCTCGTCGGGCGAGAAGCCAAGCTGCCAGACGCGTTGGCCGACAAGCAGGTAGTCCAGCACCTCGTAGGTTTCGGCGTCGATCACTGCGACGCGGTTCGCGGGCCCAAGCGCGACGAAAGCCGTCTTCATGTCGTCGGTGATGCGGATGCCGACTGGCTGGATCGCCTCCGGACGCAGGCCGGAGATGTCGAATTCGATCTTGTGCTTGATCTCGTAGGTCTCGGGGTCAATCACGCTGACGGTGCCGCCGATCTCGGCTGAGACCCAGACTTCGGAGCCATCGGATTTGAATTCGGCAAAGCGCGGGCGCTGGTCGACGAGGACGTTTGCCACGATCTCGTGGCTTTCGGTATCGATGAAGTGCGCCATGTTCGTCGTCTCGGAGGTGTTCACGATCACCGAACCATCGGGCGAGACGCCCATCCCCTCAGGCTCCACGCCCACCGGAATCTCGGTGATCATCGAATGGTTCTCGAGGTCCACTACCGTGACGAGATTGTCGTCCTCGTTCGCGATATAAAGCGGGTTGCCCGAGGGGTGCAGCACGAAAAGCTCGGGGTCGGGGCCGGAGGGCAGCGTATAGAGACGCTCGTAGGTTTCGGTGTCGTAGACCTCGACCGTGTCGTCGTCGCCGACCGCCACCAGCAGGTGGTTCCCGCCATCGGCGACGGTGATCCCGCGCGGGCGCTGGCCCACGTCGAAGGTCTCGATCACCTCGAGCGTGTCTCCGTCGAGGACGGTCACGTCGTTGCTCTTTTCGTTCGACACGAAGATCTTGTAGGCGGCGGCCGGTTGCGCGGCGAAGCCGGCCAAAAAGAGCGCGGCTAGGCCACGCGAAGTCACTCCCATGATCGTCCTCCCTGGCGGCGCCGTTGGCCGCCTTTTCCTCTCGTCAGGACGCCTCCACGTCCGTCACAGTTCGCACTCGCTCTCGGCCCGGTCATAGCCGAGCGTATCGAGGAACGAGGTCGGGTGCAGGAACCCCTCCTGCGGCGACACCGAAACCACCGTCTTGTCGTCGGCCAGCAGGATCGGCTGCCGCAGCTGCAGGTTCCAGTCCCGCAGTGTCAGCGCCTCGCCCTTGAAGGCCGCCAGCTCGAAATCCGGCCCCATCAGGTAGGATCGGATGGTCGCCGGGTCCGCGCTGGCGGTGCGCGTGGCGGCTTCGCCGATCATGCGCACGGCCATCCAGGCCAGCATGTCCTCAGCCTGCATGCGGCGGCCATAGCCGTCGACAAAGCGGTTCTGCACCTGGATACCGGCCCACTGTTCGTGCGAAGGGCTCCACGCCGTCGGTGCGAGTCCCGCAGTGCCCATCACCGGCCGCGGGTCCCATGTATGGTAGGGAACGTAGGTGCCGAAGACCTCGTTCTCGTCGGCAACCAGAACCACGTCGTGCTCGGGCGCGCCTTGTGTGAAGACTGGCATCCGCTGCTGCACCTGGACGTGCCCGCTGTCGGTCGTGCGTGCGCCGCCGGTATCCTCGTAGGTCCGCTCCTCGACGATCCTTCCACCGAAGCGATCGGCCGCACGCCGCAGGGCCTGCGCAAAGGCTTCGTCCTCGGGGTGGGACCCCTTCAGCAGGAACCAGCGCGGCCACTTCTTCCACGCGAGGTATTGTGCCAGTGCGTCGGCCAGCATCGCCCGGCTCGGCGCCACGTGGATGACGTTGGCGCGGCACATCTCAGCACGAAGGATGTCGTCCGGCGCGCCGGTGTTCAGGACCAGCATGCCACGCGCCGCCGCGGCTTCGGCAACGGCAAGAAGGGCCTCGAAGCCCAGATCTGCAACGATCCAGCTGGCGCCGGCATCAGCCAATTGCTGCACCACGACCTCGGCATCCGCCGCGCCCGCGATCATCGCAGTTTCGAGCGTGAAGTTCTGCCCGGTGAAGCGCCCGGTCGTGTTGTTGTCATCAATACCCAGCCGAGCGCCCGAGATTCCCAGATCCGCAGTCGGCCGGTCGAGCAGCGACAGCGTCTGCATGCGCTCCTCGGGATGAACATAGCCGATCGTGATCTGGCTTGCTTCCTGCGCGTGTGCAGAAAAGCTGGCGGCGAAGATGGCGATAAAAAAGGTCATGATCCGCTTCATAGAGCGAGCAAAGCAGAACCATGCGTGTCCCGCAAGTCAGCTATGCAATCACGCTTGCCTCCTCGCGTGACAGCGCACTAGGGTCGGTGCATGAAGACGCTCACCGCCACTTTGATCGCTGTCGCCCAACTCACCACCCTGCCGGCAATCGCGCAGGAGGGGGCATCGATCGATGTCGCCGTCTTCGACTTCGAGCTGCTCGACACGAGCCTCGAAGGCGAAGTGATGGGCGAGAATCCTGACGAGACGCGGCGCACCGCGGCACTGGGCGATCAGCTGCGGCAGGCGATATCTCAGGCCGAGGGGTTCGCGCTGGCCGATATCGCACCGGTTGCCGATGAAGCCGCGCGGCGACACCTGCAGAACTGCGGCGGCTGCGATGTGATGATGGCCAGACAACTCGACGCTGACTGGTCGGTAACCGGAACTGTGCAGAAGGTCTCGAACCTGATCCTGAACATCAACATCTACGTTCGTGACGTCGAAGACGGTGCGCCGATCCAGTCGATGAGCGCCGACATTCGCGGCAATACCGACGAATCTTGGCAGCGCGGACTGGAATGGCTGATCCGCAATCGGCTGGATCTTGGCTCCTGACGCGCCACCCCGTTCCGGTTCTTTCACGTCGGATCGTCCGGCGGCCTCTGCTGCGCCGATGATGCCCGCGCTCTCCGTCCAGTCCGTCAGCCATGCCTATGGCAAGCGCCAAGCGCTCAAAGCCGTGTCGCTTTCGGTGTCCGAGGGCAGCTTCACGGCGCTGCTTGGCCCGAACGGGGCAGGGAAGTCCACGCTCTTTGCGCTCATCACCGGACTGCTCGGGGTGCAGTCGGGGCGGATCTCCATCTGTGGCGCCGAACCCGCGCGCACCGGGGCGGCGGCGCTCGAGCCGCTTGGCCTCGTCTTTCAGCAGCCGACGTTGGACCTCGACCTGACCGTCGCGCAGAACCTCGCCTATTTCGCCGCGCTTCGAGGGCTGAGCCGTCGCGAGGGGCGGCGGCGTGCCGAGGACGAGCTGACCCGCCTCGACATGGCCGAGCGTGCGGGCGAGCGCGTGCGCGACCTGAACGGCGGACACCGCCGCCGGGTCGAGCTCGCAAGGGCGCTGCTGCACGAGCCGCGCCTTCTTCTTCTCGACGAGCCGACGGTGGGCCTGGATATCGAGTCGCGGCACCGCATCGTCGCCTATGTCCACGACCTTGCGCGCGAGAGGCGGGTCGGGGTCCTGTGGGCCACGCACCTCATCGACGAGGTGCGGGCCGAGGACGACCTCGTGGTCCTCCATGCGGGGCGCGTCGCCGCCGCCGGGCGCTCGGACGACGTTATCGCCGCGGCCGGGGCCGAGACGCTATCGGACGCCTTCACGCGGCTCACCCGGCGGACGGCGGCATGAGGCGCAAGATGCGCGCCGCGCGCGGGGTGATCGCCCGCGAGATCCTGCGCTTCCTGCAGCAGCGCGGGCGATTGCTGGCGGCCCTCGTTCGACCGCTCGTCTGGCTCATCGTGTTCGCGGCCGGGTTCCGCTCGATCCTGGGCGTGGCGATTCAGCCGCCTTATGCGACCTACATCACCTACGACGTCTACATTGCGCCGGGACTGATCGCGATGATCCAGCTTTTTAACGGGATGCAGTCGTCGCTATCGATGGTCTACGACCGTGAGATGGGATCGATGCGGGTCCTGCTGACCGCACCCCAGCCGCGCTGGTTCCTTCTGCTGGCCAAGCTCGTCGCCGGAACGGTCGTCTCGGTCCTGCAGGTGCTGGCCTTCCTCGCCATTGCCGCGGCTTTCGGCATCACCTTCCCCCCCGTGGGATACCTGCTGCTTCTGCCGGTGCTGATGTTGACCGGGCTGATGCTGGGCGCGGTCGGCATGTTCCTGTCGTCGACGATCCGGCAACTAGAGAATTTCGCGGGCGTGATGAATTTCGTCATCTTCCCGGCCTTCTTCCTGTCCTCTGCGCTCTACCCGCTCTGGCGGATGCGCGAGACGAGCGAGATCCTCTGGCGCATCTCGGCAGCCAATCCGTTCACGCATGCGGTCGAGGCGATCCGCTTCGCGATCTACGGGCAGGTGGACGCGGTGGCCTGCGGCGTCGTCACTGGCGTCCTGATTCTGTTTCTAGTGCTCGCGCTTTGGGGTTATGATCCGTCGCGCGGCCTGCGGGCACGTGCCGGACCAGCGGGAGACTGAGGCCACTGACATTCGCAACGGCACGCTGGGTACGCGGGCGGATCGCGTCCGCAAGGGAGGAGAAGGTCATGATCGCAAGATTTTTCGGAACGGCGGCAGTAGTCGCCGGCATGGTGGGCGGGACCGCTGCGGCAGCGCAGGAGCAGGGCCTGCCGGTCGTGCGGCTGGGGCTGCTGCAATACGGCACGGTCAATTGGGAGGCGCAGACCATCATCGAAGAGGGGCTGGACGAAAAGCACGGTTTTGACCTCGAGATCGTGCCCTTCGCGGGCGGCGACGCAACGAAGGTCGCGCTGATGGCGGGCCATGTCGACGTCACCACCGACGACTGGCTCATGGTCTCTCGCCAGCGGGCGATGGGTGATCCGCTGGTCTTCATTCCGTATTCAACCTCGATCGGCGCGGTGATGGCGCCCTGCGACGGTGACATCCAGTCGCTCGAGGATCTCGAGGGCAAGACCCTTGGCGTTGCGGGTGGGCCGCTCGACAAGAGCTGGCTCATGCTGCAGGGCATGGCGACCGAAGAGGGGATGGACCTGCCCGCTGCCACGACCCCCGTCTACGGTGCGCCGCCGCTGCTGGCTGAAAAGCTGCGCCAGGGCGAGCTCCACGCCGCGCTGAACTACTGGCACTACAATGCCCGGCTCGAGACCGAAGGCTATTGCGAGGTGATCTCGGCGCAGGATGCCGCGCGGGCGCTTGGCGCCGAAGGTGACATCTCGGCCGTTGGCTATGTCCTCAACGAAACGTGGGCGGACGAGAACCCCGAGCTCGCGCGTGGCTTCGTCGACGCGAGTCATGATGCAAAGGACGTTCTGGCCGAAAGCGACGAGGCGTGGGAGCGTCTGCGCGAGATGACCGGCGCCGAGAACGAAGAGGTCTTCCAGACGCTCAAGCAGCGCTGGCGCGAAGGCATCCCGACCAGCACTCCGACGCAGGAGCGGGAGGACACCGCCATCGTCTATAACGAACTCGCCAAGATCGGCGGCGAGCAGCTGGTCGGCCCCGCAACGGAAATGGCGCCCGGCACCTTCTGGTCCGGCCTCGAAAGTGGCTCATAGGAACGCCGCGTCAGCCCTGACCTGGAGCAGGAGCGCGACTGTAGCACGATTGCTGTCGGTCGTGCTCTTCTTCCTGCTCTGGCACGTCGTCTCGCTCTACGTCTCGCCGCGGCTCTTCCCGTCACCGTGGGAGGTGGCGACCTTCATCGCGCGCGAGACGGCAAGCGGCGTGCTGCCCTACCACCTCTCCATCACGCTGATGCGGGTTGTCGCGGCCTTCGTGCTGGCGATGGCGGTGGGATCGGCGCTGGGATTCCTGATGGGCCGCTCGCGCGGCGCCGACGTGGTGCTGCAACCGTGGCTGATCCTGACGCTGAACATCCCTGCGCTGGTTGTGATCATCCTGTCCTACATCTGGATTGGTCTGACCGAGACGGCCGCGATCACCGCAGTTGCGCTCAACAAGATTCCCAATGTAGCCGTGACCATACGCGAGGGCGCCCGAGCGATGGAGCCGGCCTACATGGAGATGGCGCGCGTTTATCGCTTCTCGCGGGTGAAGCTCTACCGCGACGTGGTCGCGCCGCAGCTTCAGCCCTATTTCGCCGCCGCCGCGCGCTCCGGCATCGCGCTGGTCTGGAAGATCGTGCTGGTGGTCGAACTGCTGGGCCGCTCGAACGGTGTCGGCTTCCAAATCCACCTTTATTTCCAGCTCTTCGACGTGCGGGCGATCATGGGCTACACGCTCGGCTTCGTCGTGGTGATGCTCGCGGTCGAGTTCCTGGCGCTGCAGCCGCTCGACAGGAGGGCGCAGCGCTGGCGTCCGAAGCCGGTCTGAGGTGCGGATGCACGACACTGCGATGGCCCCGCCCGGACGCGAGTTGACGGCGCGGATCGAACGGAAGGAACACATAGACGCGGACGGCGAGCGGCTGATCGTGCTTGACGGGCTAGAGCTGCGCCTGGCGCCAGGGACCTTCACCTGCCTGATCGGACCGTCCGGCTGCGGCAAAACCACGACGCTGCGCATCCTGATGGGCCTCGACGACGACTTCCAAGGCGAATTGGACCCAGTCCTGCGGAAGGCGCGGATCGCCACCGTGTTCCAGGAGCCGCGGCTGCTTCCGTGGCGGACGGTGGCGCAGAACGTGAATCTGGCCCTGTCGAGGCCCGACCTGCCGCGGGTCGAGGCGGCGCTGACGTCGGTCGGGCTCGAAGGGATGGGCAACCGCTATCCGGCGCAGCTGTCGCTGGGGCAGGCGCGGCGGGTGGCGCTGGCACGGGCTTTCGCGACCGAACCCGAAATGCTGTTTTTGGATGAACCTTTCGTGTCTCTGGACGAGGCTTCGGCCGGGCGGCTGCGCGACCTGCTGATCGAGCTCTGGCAGCGTCGTCCGATGAGGGTGCTCATGGTGACGCACAACCTGCGCGAGGCGGTCCGCCTTGCCGACCGGATTGTCTTCCTGACGGAGCGCCCTGCCCGTGTTGCCGGCGTGGCCGAGGTCGACCTGCCGCGCGATGACCGCGATGCGGCGGCAGTTTCCAGCTTCGCTGCGGACCTGGCGCAGCGCTTTCCGGGGCTGGCGGTGGCGTAACGGCGTAGGGATACGCCGATGTGGTGCTGCCGGCGTCGGTTCATGCCGAGAAGCGCGGGACGTTCACCAACTCGAACCGGCAGGTGCAGATGGGCC
>NZ_JBELKF010000060.1:0-20739 GCF_042089775.1 Palleronia sp. | reverse complement strand
GGTATGCGCCGTTCCCGCCCCATTGGGATTTCGCTTGCGGGCGGGAGTTTCGGCGCTCTCGGGTGACATGTTCGCCTTCGTGAGTGCTCAGAATGAGCTCACCGGGGACTCCCGGATGAGCTCATTCTGAGGGGATTGGGGCCGCGGCATAGGCCCATGGCATCAACGCATCGATGTCCTTGTCGAGATGGCCGTTGGCAAGCCTGGTGAAGAGATCGCGCAGATAGGCATAGGGTTCTACACCGTTCATCTTGCAGGAGCCGATCAGGCTGGCGAAGCGCGCCCAGGAACGGCCGCCCTCATCGTGGCCGGCAAACAGGGCGTTGCGGCGGTTCATGGCCGGGCTGCGGATGGCGTTCTCGACCATGTTGGAGTCCATGTCGACATGGCCATCCTCGAGGAAGAGCCGAAAGCCATGCTGGCGCCGAAGCATGTATGCGAGCGCCTCACCGAGGTCGGATTTCCGCGAGACGCGTGCGGCCTGGGCGGCCAGCCAGGCGAAGAACTGATCTACCAACGGTCGCGACAGGTCCTGACGGACGGCACGGCGATGATCGGGGGCTGACCCGCGGATCGCGTCTTCGATCTTGTAGAGCGCCGCGATGCGCACCAGCGCCTCGTCTACGATAGGCGAGCCCTTTTTCGGCTTGGCCTTGATCAGCTTTCGCCGGCCGTGAGCCCAGCAGAAAGCCAACCGCAAGGGATCGCCGCCCGTGCGCTTTGGCGTGGCGAGATGGGTATAGGCGCCATAGGCATCGACCTGGATCGTGCCGTTGAAGCCGGTCAGAATTTCATCGGCGTATTCGCCCTTTCGACCGGGCCGATAGTGGAACACCACGCCCGGTGGCGCCGGACCGTTCCAGCCCCGGTCATCGCGCAGCACCGCCCAGAGGTAGCCGGTCTTCGTCTTGCCACGCCCGGGGTCCAGAATAGGGGCGGTCGTCTCGTCGACATAGAGCCGGGTGCTGCCCTGTTTCAGCAGCACCGCCATATGGTCCACCACCGGCGCGATTAGCGCACCGGTTCGGCCCATCCAATCGGCGAGGACCGATCGGTCGATCGGCACGCCGTGTCGGGCCATGACCACGGCCTGACGGTTCAGCGGCATGTGCTCGGAATGCTTGGACACGGCGATCTGGGCCAGCAGCGCCTCGGTGGGCCAACTGCCCTCCAGAAGATGCGCCGGGGCTTTCGCCTGAACCACACCCGCGCGCCCTTTTGGGCAGGCGTATTTCGGGCGGATCGTGACGATCACCTGATAGCGCGCCGGGATGTAATCCAGCCGATCGACCCTGTCCTCACCGATCCGCACCATGTCGCCGCAACCGCATGGGCAGACGATGCTGTCGGGCTCGATGACGCGCTCGATACGCGGCAGATGCTCGGGCAAGGCACGCGCCTTGCGTTTCTTGCGCGGCGCCTTCTTCTCGGGATCGGTCTCGCTGGCCGCAATCTTTTCCTCGACCGCGGCAATCTGTTCCTGGGTCTCGGCGATGGCCGCTTCCAGATCCTCGAGAGCAAGCTCGAGCTGCGCAGGGTCCAGCTTTTCCGATTTCGGCCCGAACTTCGCCTGCCGGTATTGTCCGACCTGGCCTTCCAGCTTTTCGATCAGTGCCTTCAGTTCGGTGATGAAGGCGTCCTTTTCGGTCCCCACCGCTTGTTCATGCTGGCGGGCTGCACGCTCGACCGACAACTCGAACTGCGCTGCTTCGAACGCCTTCACAACCTCGGGCGGAAGGTCCGGAAACTGGCTGAGATCGAAGGGCTGAGACATGCGGATTCATAGCCGATCCGGACAGGAAAGGCCAATAAAACAACGTCAAAACAGCTGAGTAAGTCATCCCGCCGCAATGGGTGGAGCGACCCGTTGCGCAACGATCCGGCGCCAGTCCAAACCTTCGAACAAAGCTTCGTGTTGGGCCCGCGACAGCCGCATTGTCCCGTCCTGAACCTTCGGCCAGGCAAAGCTGCCCTGTTCAAGGACCTTATAGACAAGCACGAGACCGGTCCCGTCCCAGACCAAAATCTTCAGCCTGTCGCCGCGCTTCGAACGGAACACGATCGTCACCCCGGAGTGCGGATCGAGCTTCAGCTCGGTCTGCACGATCAGCGCCAGCGCCCGATGCCCGCAGCGGAAGTCCACCGGACGCGTCGCAATCAGGATCGGCTGGCGCTGTCCCGCGACGATCATGCTGGTCCTCGTAGCGCACGCGCCACCGCTGCTGCCCGCTCTGCCGGAACATCGCCCGGCACCCGAAGCACGAGGTCGTTGGCGATCTCGATCGTGATGACGCCGCCGGTCCGGCCGGCAACCATTGACGGACACACATCCTCAGACTCCACCGAAACCGGCACAAAGGCCGGCAAAGCGTCAGACGCCACACCGGCCATGGCGTCAGCGGGCAGGACAAGACGGCCCTCGCGCGCCTGACGCCGCCAATCTGAGAGCTGATGCGCTGCCAGATCATGCCTACGTGCCACATCCGCCACCCGCGCGCCCGGCTGAAAGCTCTCGGCCACAATCCGGGCCTTGACCTCTTCCGTCCAACGCCGGTAGCCGCGTGTCCGCTGCACAACCTCGATGCAGCCGTCAAACCCGTCGCCGCCATCCGCCATCATCATCTCCTTCTGAAAGCTCAGAACGAAACTCGCCGCTCGGCCAGCGTCGGGGAACCGCAGAAATCAATGGGGCGGGAACGGCGCATACGCTTATCGTACAGGGCGGCGTGCCGAGACGCCTTCTCATAGTGGGCCTGATGGTCACTGTAGATAGACATGTCTCATTGCCTCTAGCTGTCATGGTGCGGGGTCCAACTCCCGCCTTGATGCTAGAACGCGGGATTCGCGTTCTGGCAGAACTTGATCCACCTCGCAGGCAGAGATTGATGGTTCAACGGGACGCTATACTCCCTCAAGTTGGCCCTAAACCTGTCTGCGACCAACGTCGTGCACGGTCTCTTCGATCCGGCTGGCAGGTACTTCACAGCGATCTCGTACCAGTACGGGCTGTATCTGATGGCGCCTGACGCTGGGAAGGGTGGTGGCGTCTCCTTATCTTCTGCGTTTTTTTCTGTGCTAAAACTGCTATCGAAGATAGCTTTCTTAGGAGGGTGACGCGCTGTGTCGCTCATAGCCTGCTTGGCGGCTTCGAGTGTCCTGGCGAACCATGCTTTGAACCCGCCGAGGGCAATCCGATTGAACTTGTTCCTGAACCGGCTGTCCGGATCCTTGCGATACTCGCGTCGGATGATCGCGAGTGCTTCCAGCATCGCGAGCCACCGCTGGACGCTCCGATCCGTGACTTCGAAGTGCTCTGCCAGCTCATGGATGCAGATAGGCCGCGTCTGATAGGCGCGGTCCTTGGAAAAATCATACCTCTGATGTTCGAGATAGTAGAGGACCAACATGAGCTGGTTCGCGACTGGGCGCGAGTGCTGCCGGTACAGCAGTGGCTTCGCGTGCCTGGTGATGTAGTCGTGAAACTGCGCGGTCGATGGGGTCGGAAGTTTAGGTTGTCGTCTCGTCACTGGTCTTGTCCACGCTCGATGAAGCGAGGCGGTGAGCGAGCAAAGTTTTGGGGTTCGCACAGGTGCGTTTTTTTGGTTGCTCGCCATGTTGGGAGGGGTTAGAATAAGACCTGCAAGTGTTGGTCGTTCTGGGATTGGCGTCCCGGTTCTAGCCCCCCCGCAGGTTTCCGCCTCGCGGGGGTTTTGCTTTTTAGGGTTTGCGTCTGCTCCGTTTCTTGATTCCGTTGCGCGGTCGTTAACACCCTTAGCTTGGGTTGTTCGGTGCCGCGATTATTGTGTGTGGCGGATCGCCGCGCGCTAGGCTTAGTAGTTCACCTGCTCGTAACCGTACTGGCCCGCATAGTCGCGCCACTCCATGAAGACGGAACGGCTGGATGTGGAAGGGCAGTTCTGGCCGTATCGCTCTAGTCCGACGTGAGCGGCGGGCAGAGCACTTACGCTGGAATCCGTCCACCCGAAGTCCCCTTGGACGCCGTACGTACCGACCCGCACGTCGCTGGATCGGTAGCACCGCGGATCAGTGTCACCTATTTCACGCTGACTGGCTTGAACGTGGTAGACCCGGATAGAGCGAACGAAACTGAAGGCGTCACCGCTGATGTCGATGTCCGCCGAGCCGTTGTCGTCACTGTAGTCTTGCACCAGCTGTAGCATCAGCGACTCGGGCAGCCGTTCGGCGGAACCTCCGCTCAAGCGCATGACAGCTGGTTGCGGGACTGCATCGACGGCCGGTGGATGTTCTTGCGGGTACGATTGCCCTGGTACGTCGCGTCCCATCGCTATCTCAAAAAACCGTTGCACGTTGGTCTGCGAAGGATCGGCTTCGTAGGAGATGCCCATCGGACAGCGCCAGATTTGCAGCGGGGGTTCGATGGGCCAAGGCGTGATGCGGCGAATGAACTCGGCACGAGCGCGCTCGCATGGAACGGACGGAGGAAACCCGCCCGACAAGCAGATCAGGATCGCGCAGTCGATTGGGTAAGCGGCAGCAGGGGCTGCGCCGAAGGGTGAGCTGGCGAAAGCCAGAGCCGCTGCGGTCGCACTCGATCCGACGAAATTGAGCATCCTGGCCCCTCGCTTTTGCGCAATACTATAGTCTTGTACGCTAGGTGAAGAGGTTTGACAATCACGAGTTGACTGGTCTCGAACCCACCGAATTGGTCCGATGGCCCTTCTGGACATATGTCTAGTAGGGCCAACCTTGGAGGGTCGTAAGTGACTGAAAAATCAAGCACGGTGAAGGCCCCGGAACGGCAGGGTTCAAAGGGGCCAAAAGTTGCCATCTGCGCGCGCGTCTCGACGGCCGGACAGGACACAAGCCGCCAGGTGTCTGACTTAAGCGATTTTGCGGATCGGATGGGGTTCGAGGTGGTGGGCGTTTTCCAAGAAACTGCAAGTGGCCGGAACGATGCTCGCCCCGAACGTCGGAAGATCCTCGCGCTAGCGCAGCGCCGAGATATAGATGCGATCCTAGTGACGGAGATTTCTAGGTGGGGCCGTTCGACGCCGGACCTGCTTTCGACCTTAGATGAACTTGAAGGTCGCGGGGTGTCGCTTAGAGCACTGAATGGCTTCGACGTAGATTTCAAGACGGCCAACGGACGTATGGTCGCAACGCTGCTGGCGGGAATATCGCAATTCGAGGCAGACTTGCTTAAAGAGCGTGTTCGATCTGGTTTGGCGCGCGCGAAGCAAAACGGGAAGGTGCTAGGTAGGAAGAAAGGCGACGCGCCAGTAATGCGCAAATATGGCCGTAAGGTTCGTGAACTCGCAGCGGCTGGACGAAGCCAAAGATCAATAGCATCGGAGATAGGTATCGACCGAAAGACTGTCGCACGCATACTGAGCGAATAGAAAGACATTGAGGCTTCAGTCGATACCAGTATGTTTCAAACGTAGATCACGTCCTCGCACGGTTGGTCTTTCCACATGACCGCGATCTGACCCGTGTTCCACTCATAGAGCCACCCGACGATTTCACGGCTCTTACTGTCTAAGACGCGTTTGATTGCGCGTGCGTGTCTCTTTTTGGAAGACCGGTTCTCAGGTTTATTGGCGGAAAGCTGTGGGCTGTTATCTGGCGTTGTCATCATACGGTACCCTGGGAGTCGCAAAACAGTAATAGGTCTGGCGGTTTCTAACGATGAAAGTTTCCATTGATCGAGCATGATGCCGCGGCGAACCAAGACCGCCGATAAACTGATGACATGTCACTTATCGGTCTGCTTCCAGTCCTTCGGTTTTCGTAGCGACATGCACAATCAATGGAACCGAAATAGACACACGGATTCGACGTTGGCTAGTGACACGGCGACACGAACGACACGGAACGAAACAGCCAACGACATGATACGACATCGGCAACGGTAACCGACTGGCATGAAAGGAAAAACAGATCCACAAAATTAAGAAAATATTAACCGTGAGGGGGGTGAGGGTTCATGCAGTGCTATGTTACAAAGCAACCTCACATCGACACAGAAGTACACCTCGGACTGTTATTGGAACTGGTTGATGGCTAACGGAAAATACTACATCGATCCTCCCGCCACCGATCATGACTTCAAGTCTCTACTTCAGGTAGCGATCGCTTCTGGTGTCGGACGGCAACTGCCGCGGAATGGTGAACCGGTACAGCCCTGGACGGCTGAAGCGCTCACGACCGCGATCAAGCAAAATGAATCGCGTGGTGGCACGATCGACTTGCGCACTGTCCAGCGTTGGCTCGCACCTCATGGTCGAGGTGGCGTGAGCGTTCCCAATTTAAGCCGACTTGCGTTAGTTTTCGGGGGTGGTGATCCCAGCCGGACGCGATCTTGGCAGGTGGCTCTGATGCGGGCGCGGGAACGCACAAGAGCTGAACAGCGGAATGGCACGACCGAAAGCTCTTCCGAAGACCGCGTTCCCGTTCCTGACGAGAAGTGGTCGGATGTGGAGCTGGCCAGAAAACCTAGTTTGGCGAGGTCGTGGGAGTCTCTGTTCAGTGGCGATGACGCACTCAAGCTGTCAATTCTGATTTGGGCTGCCTACGCTGTGAATGGGCTGTTGAACGGCATCCTGAGCTTATTATCGGTGAGCTACAGTGTTACGCCCGTTCTTTCGAAGGAGGTCGGGTTCATATGGGCCCCGACCTGGACGCTTCTGCCCGCACTAATCCTGCCGCTGTTTGTCATGCGTTTAAGCGACATACTCGCGCACTGGCGATACTACGGCCGCTGTCGGCTTTTAGAGAATGCTTCTTCAGAAAATTGTACCGCGAAAGATACCTTGGCATGGGATGCACGGTTGGATGGAACTTCCTTTCCATTCTGGATGATCCTCGTGCTGTGTGTAGGAGGTGTCTTCTTTGCGCAATGGGCCGGGATATGCCTTCGGCTGTACGCGGATGGTGAAGCCGGGATATACCAAATTGATAGAAACCTACTGACGCTTGTTCGACCGGAATTTATTGGGCCATTTGCATCGGCACTTACTTCTATGTTCGGTTACCTCTATTCGGCCCTTTACGTTTTCATGTTTCTGACGGGTCTCATGTTTCTCTTCATCTTGGCTGGAGATTATGAGATGCTAGCAAGGAACGCTAAGGGCGTTCAAATCGACCGAAAGATCGCGATTCAGGAGGGTTCGTATATCGCGCTTGCTGCGTTCGATGCTGCGCTCTTGATCGGGTGGGCCGCTATTACGATCAAGCTACAGGCTGCTTATTTGTCGTCGGATGCGCCTAATATCGTCTTATGGCTGTTCCGTGACTTCACCGCAGCCCTATGGCTGTCTGACGAAGCGAATGGGAGCCTTCCCAATACGTCTGTCTCACACTTCACGACATTTCTGATGGTAGCGGTTGCCAGTTTCGCACTCTTCGTTTGCGCTACGCGGGTCGGCCGAGGTCAAGTGGCGCTTTGTCAATCGGATCAAGATGATGACAGACCACCACATTCCCAGCTTGGGTATGTTTCTTGGAAGACGTTTCTTTTCTGTCAAGTTGTTCTCGCCGCCAGCCTTCTGTCCATAGGACAGGTTCAGGGCTTCACACTGGCACTTATCGGCTGTCTGGCCTTCTCGGTCTGGTGGCTGACGAGGCCTCGCATCCGTCTTGGAAGTGAATAGCATGGAAGAAGCACCGTTCTTTACAGAGATTGCAGAAGGGCCGGAAGGAGGTCGCGCCTTCTGGGTTCGAGCTGACGACGGCGTGAGGCTTCGGCTTGCTCACTGGCCAATCCCCAGCTCGAATTCGCAAGTAAAAGGGACTGTGTTCGTAGCGCCTGGACGGTCCGGGTACATCGAGCGCTACGGGCATTTGGCTAAACGACTCCGCGTTGCGGGTCTCGGCACTTATGTGATTGATTGGCGTGGTCACGGCTTGTCGGATAGACTGGCTGAGGATCGGAAAGTTTGCCACGTTGGGAGGTTTACTGACTACCAACACGATCTCGATGCAATGATGCAGGCGGCCTGTGATCTTGATCTGCCGCGGCCTTGGATGCTGATCGGCAACTCTATGGGAGCTGCTATTGCTCTACGCGGCCTGATCCGTGGGATAGAAATGAGTGCCACGGTTTTCGTTGCGCCGATGTGGGGCATCACATTGCCGGCAGCTGTTCGCCCCATAGCGAGCCTGTTGTCTAAGTCGGCACGGCTTAGCGGGTTCGGAGAACGGTTTGTGCCTGGACAAGATGGACAAGCTTATTTCCTGAGAACCCCCTTCGAAGAGAACACTATGACAGGGAACGCCGATGAGTATGCCTACTGGCAGTCTCAGGCGAAGGCTCATCCCGAGCTAACTATCGGTGGAGTTAGCTTCGGATGGCTCAACGAGGCTTTGAAAGAGTGTCGCGCGCTCTCTTCGATGCCTTCCCCTGCTACCCCGTGTTTAGCTATGTGCGGAGAGGCTGACGGGGATGTGGACAGGGAAGCGATCCGTAACCGCATGGGGCATTGGCCAAACGGCAACTACGTCTCGGTCCCGGAAGGTCACCATGACCTGCTATCTGAGGTGCCGGAAATTCGTGAGGAGGCAACCGATCAGATCCTCGACCTCTTCGATAGCAGCAAGCCGTGAGTGACTTGAGTGGCCGTGCGGCGCCGGTCGCGTGTCCCGCCTAGCGGCCCAGAATGTCTAAGAACGCACCGTAGTCTATCGCGACCTGTTGTGCTTCGGCAAATGCACGAGCGCGTTCGGCGTCTAGGCACGAGAAGTACCTGGGGACCTCCGACAGGTACGCTTCGAAGTCTTCCTTGATAATGTTGGAAAATTCCCGCGCGTCGTTCGCGTTGGTGGGAACGATCGGCCGAACGGGCGGGAAGCAGCCCTGCGCGAAGGCATGCGGTGTTTCCTCGATCACGAACAGCACAAAGACAGCCGATGTAGTCAGGACACGGCGCATGTTCTGGTCCTGTAGTCTCTTTGAATCACGAGTTCTGACCCCTAAGGATGTTCCGAGAGAGAAAAGTACCACGATGCTCAACAATGTAGGTTGTGGTGCGTCACTATAGTATTGTACGGTCATGGCAACCCTGACGGGTGGCCTGACCCTTCGTCGAGAAGGACCACAGGCGTGGATAAGGACCTAGAAAAAGAAGCGCCGAATGTGGTTACGGAAGCAGAATTCCGGATGTTGGTTGCCAGCGGCTTCCAAGCCGAGATCGTCTGTCTGGGGGAGACCTACATCAAGGGGTCAGTCTGGTACGGCGAATGGATCATTCGTGTGGTCAGTAGCGACCGGACTTTTGGGAAAGTCCTTTCCGTTAACGTGCGGAGAGGCGTCGCTGAACCCGAACAGATCAAATTCAGGGCGTTCAAAACCATTAACGGTCTTTGCTCATTCTTCCAAAAAGTGGGCTTTGAGCATATGGACATTCCGTTCGTCCGAGGGGGAAGAACCGTCTTCTCGCTGCCGCCTGAGTCAGCGACGAAGGACAGTACCGACTAGCGCCACCGGACTTTTACTAGCAATTATCGTTTCTGCTGGCTCCGCTCGTGCGGACGTTCTCGTTGTCGGCGAAAACGGATTCGTAGAATACGAACTCGGAAATAGTCTCGTGGCTTTCGGCTCTGAGCCAATCCAGCCGAAAGTGACGGTTTCCACAAGTGGCTCTCACGCTCGCCCTCACCGGGTCATAGTACCCCGCGCCGAAATCCTTGACGCTATCCACAATGCTGGCTTCCGCTATGCGAGTGATCGCGCGGTTGCGCATGCTGGATTGTCGGCAACGGATTGGGTGACGCTTTTCCGCTCCAATATCCAGATAGAGAGCGCTTTTAATCCGAACGCGCGATCTCACGTTGGCGCAATCGGCCTCGGGCAGTTGATGCCTGAAACAGCACGTCAGCTTGGGGTCAACCCGCATGACATGCACGAGAACCTTGATGGTTCTGCGCGGTATCTTCTCGCGATGCTGAAACGCTTCGGTTCGGGAGAGTTGGCGCTCGCCGCATACAACGCGGGCCCAGAGGCAGTCGCTCGTTATGACGGTATTCCGCCATACCGAGAGACGCAGGGACATGTTCGGAAAGTCATGTCCGTATTCAACCAGATTTCGTCAAACTAGGAGCGACACATGAAAAAACAGTTTATTATGTTCGGGGTGTTCACAGCCCTCCTTTGGGCGCACCCTGCACTGGCGCAGGATATCGACCTGAGTGCGGTCGATAGCCTGCTGAACAGCATCCTGGAAGCTCTGACCGGTGTGACAGGGCGTACCGTTATGACCATCGTGGCGGTGTTTGTCCTGCTCGGTGGCGCGTTCAACTTCATGGATTGGGCGCGTGTATTCACGCTGCTTCTGATTATCGTCGTCATCGGCGTGATCCCGACCGTCGTTCAGTCGATCTGGGCGGTGTAAAATGCAAGAACGGACCCCCTTCTATATCGCACTAACGCAATCATCCAAGTTGTTCGGCTTGCCGTACGGATTTGCGTTGCCCTTCATGGGGGGGACCGTTCTACCGCTGATCTGGTCAGTGAGCGTCTATACTGCGGTCTGGTGCATCCTGGTCTACGGGCTCTGCCGCTGGGCCGCTGAGAAAGATGAGAAAGTCATCGACGTTTTTCTGACCGGATCGCGTGCCGTCCCCGGCACGCGCACGCGGAAAATGTTTGGGGGTGACAGCTATGGCGCTTAATGTGTCGGCTGTTGCCGCCAGCATTGTTTCGCAACGTGATATTCTTCGGAACGGCTTCATGCATGTTCCATATGTGACGCTTGTGGACGACAAGACTGTTCGACTTCGCGACAACTCGTTCATGACTTGTATTCGCGTTGAGGGTCTGAACGCCGCCACGACTTCGGACAATGAACTCGATAGCATGAAGAAGGCTTTCGCGGGCGTTGTGGCACAGATGGGTCCGAACTTCACGGTCTACACCCACAAGGTGAGTCGCAAAGTCGACCTGACGACAGAACTCGAACCGTTGAAGGGGAGTGATTTCTCCACCGCGATCGACGAACGTTGGAATAAGGGTCTAAGAGATCGTGAGCTTCGGGATAGCATTCTGACAATTTCAATCGTCCGGACCGGGCGATTGAAAAAGACCGCTGGCTTGTTCCAGCGTGCAAGCAACTTGATCGACGGTGCCAGTGACGCCCGCGACATCGAGATGCTGGAGGAAGTGTGCCGTTTCATGCGGTCAGCCATCGGCACGAAGGCGACCCGAATCCTGACGGCATCCTCGGGTGATCTTCTGGGCTTTCTCGGCTCGGTCCAAACGGGCGACGAACGTCCTATCTATCCGAGTGGCGCTTTGAACGTCATTGCCGATGATATTCTGTCGGATCGCGTGACCTTCACGGCAGGTGGCTTCCGACTTGAAGATGGTCCACTAGGTGAACGCTATGGGCAAATTCGGGTGCTTAAGACGTACCCGCCTCAGTCCTGGGTGACCATCTTCGATGACTTCGCGATGCCATGCGATTATGTCATCACCCAAAGCTTTACACCGATCAGCAACAATGCGGCCGCCGACATGATCCAGCGCAAGCGTCGGATCATGAACTCCACGGCTGACGTTAGGGCGCAAGCTGGTGAACAGCTTGCCGCCCTCCATGAGCGTGTGTTGGTCCAAGACGTTTCGCTGGGAAACCACCAACTGAGCATTGCCCTGCTTGATAAGGACGAGGTGAAAGTCCGGGAGCTTGTGTCGGAACTCGAAGGAGTGGCGACCAACTGTGGGGCCCGTCTGGTGAAAGACAACTTCGTGAAGAAGGCACATTACTTCGCGCAGTTTCCCGGCAACCTGGCGACCCGTTCGAGGATGAATGTTATCACCAACGTCCATTTCGCGGATTACGCTTCATTGCACCGGACCCCACTTGGCAAAGCCGGTAAGGATGTACCCTGGGAGACGCCGATCGCTGTCTTCCCCACCGCAGGAGGATCATCATATCGGTTCAGCTTTCACCGGCGAGGCTCGGCTGAAGGCGAGCCGCCGGCGGGTCACACCCTGATCCTGGGTGACACCGGTTCTGGGAAAACCGTCCTCGCGTCCTTTCTGATGGCTCAGGCACGCCGTACTGACACGCGCGTTTTCGTATTCGACTATCGCCGGGGCTTGGAGATGGTGACGCGCGCCATGCGAGGACGCTACTCCGTGATCGAAAGTGGAATGCCAACCGGCCTCAATCCGTTGTGGGTTGAGACGGACAGCGAAGGCGTTTCCTGGCTGACTGACTGGCTGTCAAACATCTTGTCTCCGAATGATGAACTTTCTTCGCTGCAAACCCGCGCGATCATGGAAAACGTCAAGCGAAACGCCGATGCAACGCCGGGTCTGCGCAAATGGGATACCTTCGCCAAGCAATTCGCATCGACGGATGACGATGGACATGTTCAGGCGCGTGTCACGGAATGGGCAAAAGGCGGCCGCTTCGGCTGGGTCTTCGGAGATACCTTAGAAGACACCTTTTCGCTGGACGGTGACGTAGTTGGGTTCGACCTGACTCAAATCCTCGACGCGCAGTCGGATCGGGAACGGACTGCGGTGCTGTCGTACGTGTTCCGTCGCATTGAGCGGCAGATGCAGGACAGGAAGCGCACGATTGTTCTCATTGATGAAGCATGGAAAGCCATCGACAACCCATACTTTGCCACTGTGATCGAGGGTTGGTTGGCTACGCTCAGGAAGCAGAACGCGGTTGTCGTTATGCTTTCCCAGAACGCATCGCAGCTAACGCGATCCAAGGTCGGCGAGAGGGTGTTCAGCTTTTTCCCAACCCAAATCCTCTTCCCCGATAACAAGTCGGCGTATGACGATTACACGGCCCTCCGGCTGAACGCCGCTGAGCTGGACATCGTGACGTCCAGATCAACAGGGCGCAATTTCCTGCTGCGCGATGACGATAACTCAGTCGTTCTTAACGGCGATCTCTCTTCGCTTGGCAGTTACCTACAGATCCTCGGAGGCGGCGATGCTGGTCTCGCCGCGGTCGGCCCGAAGTTTCGCGATCAACCCGACTTTTGGAGAAACGCAAAATGATTAAGAACGCTGTGCTGATCATGGGATTGCTGTCCATTTCAGGTTGCGCAACAACCTCGATGAAAGAGGCTCGGTGCAAGTGCTTCCGCGCCGATGGCACGGCATCGGGTTCATGCGATTTCGAGCCCTTGCCGGGGAATGCCGCCGTCTACTCGTTCATGGCCTCGGGGACGACCGACCTGGCTGGGTCACGGATGTCTGTCGTTTGGGCCGGTGATGAAGGCAAAGATCCGGAACTGTGCGGTGTGTGATTTTCGCTGTCATAAGCTCCGTCGGCTGATCGCTTCTTCTGCGATGTTTGCGCTGCTGGCGAGCGGCGCGATGGCGCAAGGTGTGCCGGTGTCGGACGGTAAGAGTTTCGCGGAACGCCTGCGCGCGTTTGCCCAACTTGAACGGGATGAAGACACGCAGGTCGAGAAGGCAGCGAACCGGGCGGAAATCCGAGAGTTCGAAAAGCAGCAGATCGAGGCGCTCGATAACATGATCGCTGCTTTTAGCTCGGTCTCCACGTTTCAAGGCACGTTCCTGGGCGGCGACACCAGCATGGAGGGTGTGCAAGAGGTCTATGGGCCGCTTGCCAATCCGGGTGGACGCTTCGTGTTCGGGGACGCTCGTGAGAACATCGAAGAGCTGATCATTCGGGGGTCGCAGGATACGTACGGGTTGCCGGGTGTGAGCGCCGCCGGATTGTCGCCGCTGCAATGGCGTTGTTTGATGCAGGCGCTGATCTGGCAGGAGAGCCGGTTCAAGGTAGGCGCGCGATCGCCGGCTGCGGCCTTCGGGCTCACTCAGATCATTCCCGGCACCGCAAGGGACCTGGGCATCTATCCTGAGTATTACACCGATCCCTACGTTCAGGTGGTGGGTGGAGCGCGGTACTTGGCAGCCCAGCTTCTGCGCTTCGACGGAAACATCGTGTTCGCGCTGGCCGCCTACAATGCAGGACCGGGGGCTGTTCTGGAGTACGATGGTGTGCCACCGTACAAGGAGACCCAGCACTATGTGCAGGTGATTCCGGCAAAGTATAATAGCTACTTGCTGACGGTCGGCGGTGTCGAGGCGCAAGGCACTATTGATCCGGCCCTCTATGCCGCTGCGAGTGCAAGCCTCTTGTCGGCGGGGTCTCTGCATTATGCCGAGCATGAACTGGACAATGCTCAACAGGCCCTTATCCGTGTTCGCAACCTGGTAGCTCAGATTGGGTCAACACCTGATCCCAAAGAGGCTTACGACCTGAATACGATGATGCGCGCTGAGTTGATCCTGATCCTTAATGCACGGATCCGGACAAAGGCGGCACGGACTCAAGCCGAATACGCTCAGAATGCCGCTAGGCTCGCGCAACAACGCGTCGTCATGTCCTACGTAGATTTTTCCCTGCCTGACCTTTGATCGGAGTCTGCCATGAATGTGATGAATTGGCTTAAAGTCGCAGCGTCCTCCCTAAGCATCGCTGTCTCCCCGGTCATGGGCGCCGCGCAAGGCGTACCTGTCGTGGATACGCAATCCTTCCTGCAGCAACTCAAGGCATTTGAGCAAATGCTGACGGATGCAGGGCTGCAAAACGACCAGTTGAACCAACTGCTCGAACAGGCGCGTCTGCTGCAAGAACAGATGGACAAGCTGACGGAAATCCAAGGTCTTTTGGAAGATCCCGCAGAACTGCTCGGCATGGTGATGGGGGACGATCTTGATGGTCTGTTGGAGGGTGAGTTTGACGTCAACATCGTCGGAACGATCCTCAAAGGGTCTCGCGGCGACTGGAGCGGTCTGCAAGGAGCAGGAGCTGACGCCTTCAAAGAACGTGTGACAGCAGCCTTGGAAGGTGCGGGCACGTCTCAGTCACAGATCGAAGCTCTAGCCAACTCTGGCAACGTGGAAGCTGAACGGAATGCGACGGCTACCACGTCAGGTGCGGCAACATCGGCTGCGGCTGAAGTGGCATACGATGAGGCCGCCCAATCGGTGGAGCGCGTTAAACTGCTGGTCACGGACATTGGGAACATGGATTCGCTGAAGAAATCAGTGGATCACAATACTCGCGTCACGGCGGAACTGGCGATCGCGATGGCAGCGATGTGGCAGCTCGAAAGTGTCCAGACGATGAACGTCGGTATGGCGGGCGTGCTGGATGCCGCCACCCTGGCGGACATCGAGAAATTCACCGACTTCACCCAACCCGAGTTTGACTAATGGCCGATAATGCTAAGACAATTTTTGAGGCCGAGGTAATCTATGGTGCTCAACGGCGCGAGAAATACTGGAAACTCGCGACGGCAGGAATGACTGTGACGGCCATCTTCGCGATGGGAATGGCAGGCGCAGTGATGGTTTGGCACAAGCCACCGGCGCCGGTTGTGGTGCCGTTCGATCCGACGACAGGCATGGCTGTTCCGAATGCGAACGTGGTTGGTGTTACGCTCGATGAGCGCACTGCTGTCGTGCAATCTCTCGTTTATCAGTACGTTCAAGATCGGGAGACCTACAACCAGATCGACAATGACATTCGGATAAACCGGGCACTGGCAAGAACGGAAGGCACGGCTCGGGAAGGTCTTGTGAGCCTTTGGGATTCGGGAAGCGATGAGTACCTGCCCGACAGGTACGGGGATCGGACACAGATTGACGTCGTCGTTACCGGCATCACGCTGCTTGATGAGGGTCGGGTTCAGGTCAGGATGCGCAAGCGGCTCACCAATCCAGATGGGTCCACGACCGGCAATTTCACTGCAATCGTTGGCTATGACTTCGACCCGAACGAGCAACCGACGCTTGAAGCAGTATGGCGCAATCCCCTCGGCTTCACTGTGACGCAGTACGAACTTTATGGAGATCGGCCGGAATGATGCGCAAACAAATCCTGTGTGCTTGCCTTGTCTCGTTTCTGGCCGGGCCAGCGTTCGCCGAGGCGGTGCCCGGGCGCGGCGCACATGACAGTCGGGTGCGCGTGACCCGGCATGTCGATGGCCAAGTGTACCTGATCAACACGTCGCTTACCCGTGCAACGACTGTAGAATTCGAGGAAGGTGAACGCATCGTCTCGATCGTCGCTGGTGACACCGAGGCGTTCAAATTCCAAAGTGTTCCCGGTGATCGCGTCTTCGCAATAAAGCCGACCGCGCGTGGGGTGAATACGAACGTCACGGTCTATACTGACCGTCGGTCCTACTATTTTTCTCTGCAAGAGGCGTCGAATGCCTTTTATGTGGTCAGGTTCGACTATCCCAAGCGGGCAAGCCAGTCGGCGGGAAACCAGCCTCGCCGCACGGTGCAGAATGCCAATTATGGCGTCAGTGCGAGCAGTGAAATCACCCCCGTCGCGATCTGGGATGATGGTTCGTTTACCTACTTCCAGTTTCGTCCGAACGCCCCCGTCCCTGCGATCTTCAAGGTCACAAATGGGATGGAGCGGAGCGTCAATTCTCAGGTGGTCCAAGATCGCGTTGTGCGCGTGAGCGGTACGTCGCGGCAGTGGGCATTGCGACTTGGTGACCAAGAAATCTGTGTAGCGGAGTTGTTCTCATGAGTGAGGGTACAAGCGACCTGCGGGCCAGGATGGCCGAGATCGAAAACACTGCGGCGGCCAGCGGCAAGCGCAGCTCTGGCGGGAAAATCGCCGGGATCGCGTCGGCCGTCGTCGTCGCTGGACTGGGCGGGTACATCCTCCTCAACGAGTTGTCGCAACCCGACGAGCCCACGGCTTCTATACCCTCGGCCGCCGCGCAAGAGTTCCCTGCGGACAGATCGGCCGCGGCTAGTCTCGAACAGCCGGCGGCACCAGAACCAGTGATCGTCGAGCGGCCTGTTGTCACAACGCGGACAGACAGCGCTACGCTGGCTCGCTTGGAGGAGCTGGAGGAACAACTGGTGGCGGCCCAAGCACTGGCTCAAGAGCGCGAAGACGAGACAGCAGCCGAGCGTGAGTTGCGCGAAGAACTGGAGCGTGAACGTGATGGATTCTCCCGTGATATTGCGGCTCTGCGTAGCGCGGCTCAGAATGACCAGGACCGCTCGCGAGAAGCTCTTCAACAGTTGCAGGATAAAGTCGCAGCACTTGAGCGCAGCAGCAGCACAGCACGGCAGCAGGCGGAGACAGAGCTTGCGAGGGTTCGCGCGGATGCACAGCAAGAGGCGGCGCGGCGCGAGGCCGAATATGCACAGCAGCTTCGTGAGGCTCGTGCGGTGGATCCCCTAGAGCAAGAGCGGCTGGAGCTGGAACGGGCGCAAGCAGAACAGGCCCTACTCGATCGCGAGCGCCTTGAAGCCCTTCGCGACGAACGGTTGGCTCAGGAACAGAAACGGGCGACGTCTGATATGATCGCTTTTGGTAGCTCCGGGGCTACAGAAGCGGGCGCCGCAGAAGGTCGTGAGTTGAGTGAGGCGGAAGCGTTCGTGAAGAGGGTCGTGGAACCCGTAGCGGTTTCCCGCGCGTCGCAAATCGCAAACCCGCAAGCCACCATCCCGCAAGGTTCGATCATTCAGGCGTCGCTAGAAACGGCCGTGGATAGCACTCTGCCCGGGGCTATCCGCGCCGTAGTCTCAGAGGACGTTCACAGCATCGACGGTTCAGCGGTCTTGATCCCGGCCGGGTCGAAGGTCTTTGGAGAATACAGTGACGGCATTGCGCTTGGTCAAAAGCGCATCCTGATCGTCTGGACCCGGATTCTGACGCCGAGCAATCGCTCTGTGTCTATCGCGTCCTACGGTTCCGACCGCCTGGGAAGAAGCGGGACTGGCGGTGCGGTCGATTCCCGGTTTGGCACAAAGTTCGGGGGCGCTGCCGCCATCTCTATCATCGGCGCTGGTCCCGCGCTCATAGCCGGTAAGACCGATGATCGAGTGACCGGCGAGACACTCGAGACCGTGGGCGACGACCTGACCCGCGCGTCCGATAGCGCCATTGGAGAGTATCTGACGATCCCAGAGACGATCTATGTGCGGCAAGGCACATCGGTCTCGATCGTGTTGGACCGAGATGTGGAAATTCTTTGATGGAAGATACTTACGTCGACAAGGCGTTCGCTAAATTGCGGCCCTTGCTGAACGACAAGCTAGTGGAGATCAGCGTAAACCCTGACGGGCGGGTCTGGGTGGAAAACCGGGGCGACGCCGACATGCAGGCATCTTCCATCCGCCTGACGCCGGATGAAGTGCATGATGCAGGAATGCAGATCGCGGCCGATGGCAACATTAGGCTCTCGGAAAAGAACCCGGTCGGAAGTGTCTCGATCAACTACCGTCAGTGGCTAATTCGGGCTCAAATGGTTCAAAGTCCAGTTGTGCGGGGCGGAGACGCTTTGTCCATGCGGTTCTTCAAGGCCGACACGGAGCTGTTCGAACCAGCCTATCTGGGGAAGGGTCCTGAGAGCACAAGCGCCCTTCGCCGCGAGATGACGGATCAAGTTTGGGCGCTGGCCGAGAACAATCTCACGGAAGCCTTGAAGCTGTGCGTTTCAGAAAAGCTGAACATCGTTGTCAGTGGCGGCACCAGCTCCGGCAAGACAACGGTAGCACGCTGGCTGATCGCGCAGGTGGCGGATACGGAGCGTATCCTGACCATTGAGGACGTGCCGGATCTCGTTCCGAACCAGCCGAACAAAGTGATGATGGTCTCCGATCGGAATGCCCCTGAGCGCAGTCCGGACAGGCTGCTACAGGCGTCGTTGCGGATGCGGCCAGACCGGATCATCCTCTCGGAAGTCACCGGCTCGGACGCCTATACCTTCTTGAAGGCCATCAACACCGGCCACGGTGGGTCTATGACGACGGTGCACGCAGAAACTGCCGAACTGGCGATAGAGCGCATGGCGCAGACGGCGTTGGAGGCGGACGCAAAAATGACCTATCAGGACATGATTGCATATGTGGTTCGGTCCATCGACGTGATCGTTCATGTAGGCAAGAGAGATGGAAAGCGCGGCGTCCTGGAAGTGTTCCTACCGCGAACTTACGATGCTCGGAAGGACACGGCCCATGAACCTGGCTAAAGTATCTTTGGTTGCGACGGTCTGCTTCGGTATAACGGCTGCATCTGGCGTACGAGCTGACGGAGAGCAGCTGGGCGTCACGCTGCCGGACCTGACGCCGGCGGCTGTCCAAGAGGACGGATATGTTGACCCGTCCTTGAAGCGGAGAACCAGCTGCACGCAATCCCCCAGCCGTCCAGGCTGGGTGATGGTGCAGCCAAAAGGGTATGAATGGCGGGTTGAGCTGGCGATGGCGTGGAAGGCCCTGCGCACCAGACGAATGCTTGCTGAGGACGACACATGCACCTGCGATACCCTGTATCCTGACTGGACCGCCGTTCGGCCGGATATTGAGGCCATGTGGGAGAGCATCGGGACGCAGCCGCGTGCCAAATGGTCGCCCTCGACCGCTGACTTGTATTACGAGACCCTGTCTGGCCTGTCCCGCGAACACTCCAATATGTCGGTAGCGATCGGTCGCCTTTGCAGTAGTCCGGAGTAGCACGATGGGTTTCATCGAAAGCACCTACGTCTCGACGCTTGCGTTCATCGAGGGCGTTGGCGAGTCCGAGTACCTGGCTCTGGCTGCATCGCTCGCTGAAACCGCTCAAATTCTGTCGGCCTTGTTGATCATCCTTGTTCTCATCAACATGGGGACTCAGACACGGCCGATGCTTGTGAGTGACTCACTCTGGCTCATCGTGCGGTTCACCCTGATCGCAATCTTCATGGGTAGCTGGAGCTTGTTCGATGACGTGTTCCAAGCCTTCAACGAGATGTTCGAAGCTTTGGGCAACCAGCTACTATCGGCAAGTCTCGGCGCGAACGACACAACCAGCTTTGCGCGGGAGTTGGACAACCTGTCGGCCAAGGCAGGGCAGTTTGCGAACGTTCAAGCTGGGCGGCTCAACATCCTCGGATCGGTGATGAACGGCATCATGGTGGTGCTGATCGGCGCCCTCGGTGCTTTCGCGACCTTGGCGCTGATCATCTCGCGGATCGTCTTGGCGGTTCTGGTTGGCCTCGCGCCGCTCGCAATCGTCGCCTCCATGACGAACGTCACAAAGTCATTCTTCTCGTCATGGCTGTCGGCCGTGATCTTGATGCTCCTGTTTCCTCTCGTTTTGAGCGGTGTGTTCGCAACGATCCTTGCGATGGGAAACAACACGATTGCCGGGCTAGAAGCTGATGCGGAAATGAATATCGGCACGATCATACCTGTTGTCATGGTGCTCATCCTGTCGATCATCATGGTCATTCTGTCACCTGTTATCGTGTCGATGGTGGGTGGCTCGATCGAGCTGGGTAGAATGACGGGCGCAGTGGGTGGAATGATGGCGCGCGCTGCGGGTACTGGTGCGAGCCTCGCTGGAAGAGGTGCGGTGGGGGCTGGCCAAGGTGCCTACGGCGCTGGCCGTGGTGCAGCGGGGTACGATGCAGCGTATGGCGCACCGGCGTCGCAACGCGCCGGGGCGGCCATTGGCGGGGCTGCAAGAGATACTGCCAACTTTGCCCGTCCGTCGCAGCTAGGTTCAAACCTGGTACAAGCCGGTGAACATCGGGCGGCTCAACTCAATCGCTTGTCCGAACGGATCGAGCGGTTCCGCAAGCCGTCACGCTGATAGAATAAGGGGGCCTTCCGGCCCCCTTGTCGAACGGCGGGCATCTTTGACTCGATACGGCGGATTTTCTGAATCCTGTCAGCAGGCCGCTTCAGGGTAAGCATCCGGCGTAGGCCGCCGTCAGGCTGCTTGGCGATGCTCTGTGGCTTTC